>QMPQ01000200.1 GCA_003648635.1 Bacteroidota bacterium
AGGGTCGGTTTAGAACCCGGATCGTTTTCACATGCACTTACAATATCATCAATGGAGACTGTTTGCATGTTCTGCTCCGGACGTGGTTCAGGCTGAATGGAGAATCGCATTTAGGGGGTCGTTAGTTCCATCAAAAATAAGGATTTTTTCATAGAACATATGGCGGATATGACTGTCTTGTTAGTAAGCATATAAATCAAGCAATTCCCGGATGAACCTTCTAATCTTAAAACTTAATAAAATGAAACGCACTTTTTTCAATTTTGGCTTTTTGGCAGCTCTGTCTATAGCTGCTTATTTAATCACTTCTTGCGCCCAGGCTCCTGTTGATGTGACAACGGAGATTGAGGAGGCGAACAAGGCATTTATGGACATTCGTAAATCCGGTGATGCCGAAGCACTGTCAATGTTCTATACCATCGACGCAAAACTTTTCCCAGCAAATGGTGAGCTTGTCGTTGGACGGGAAGCCATCAAAGCCTTCATTAGTGAAGACCTGGCGGCTGCATCCTCTGAGATTTTATTTGAAACGATTAGTGCTGAAGGCTATGGAGATATGGCCATTGAGGAGGGCCTATATAAAGTATTGGTGGGGTCGCAGGAGGTGGGTAAGGGAAAGTATATTGTTACCTGGAAGAAGGAAGGCGGGCAATGGAAATTACATCAGGATATCTGGAACTCAGATCTTCCCTTACCCCAGGCCAGGGCTTCAGCTGGTGAAACAGTCTGGGTGGTGTGGAATAAGATCAAAGCTGACAAGGTATCCCAGTTTGAGGAATTTAATTTCTCTTACCTGGAGCCGGCAATAGCAGAGAATTTTCCCCTTGCTAGAAGTACTGTCAGGTCACTGAAGCCCGTGGAACCCAACAAGGACGGCACCTATACATACTTCTACCTGATGGACCCGGCAATCAGTCCTGATGGATATGGGATGGCAACATTCCTTACATCCAAATACGGAAAAGAGAAGAGCGATGAATATATGGAGATGTTCCAGGATTGCCTGGTAGATGGACAGGAATGGGTTATCACAACACAAACAAAGTGGTAGGAAATTAGATCTTTAGCTTAATTTTCACCCTGCCAAGCAGCCCTGTGATCTGAATAATCAGCAGGGCAAACAGGATGGATTTTAGAATGCCTATGCCACCTGTGGTAAGGGATTCAGGCAGGCTGATGCTCAGAATATTCCTGAAGGCATAAACAAAGTAAGGAATCAGATAGCAGGTCAGGGTCATGGATCCTGCCGGTTCAATGATTCCTGCCCAGCGGAACTTTCCTGCTTTGTCTGCCAGCAGGTACATACCCGCGAAGACTATTACCGTAATACCGGCACAGATGGTGGTCCATGAAGGAGTAGCCATGATCTTGGAGATACCCCAGGCGGGACGGCTTAGGTAGCCGAACAGCATGAGTATGGCCCCGAAACCCAGCAAGAATGGAATCAGAAGCTTCATCCGCTCCTGCTCCTTCAAACGAATCATCACCGAGGTGACCACCACCCCTCCCATCACCAGAGCATGGTTGGAAGCACTTACCACTAGTAAGATTGTAAAGTTAAATGGCGTAAGAAATTCATTAATATTTAAAAGTATGAGCACAGCAAGGACAAGAGCAAGCCAGAGCGGCTTATTGCCCAACAGCAGGTATGCAAGGGCAGCCACCAGGTAGCCCCAACCGATCAGTCCAAGGATGCCCCACCAGTGAAAACGCATCCAATGCTCTCCCCCTTCTCCGCCTCCTGAGTAGGTGATGGCCAGGAAAAGAAGAATAGCCCATCCAAGGCCCTTCAGTAATATGGGAGAAAAGCGGCCCATAACACCTTCGCCATAGACGTTCCAGATAAGGAAGAAGGCCAGGGTCATCAGGATCTGCCATAGAGAGCGGCTAAACAGGAGGTTCTCTGCATTAATGCTTTCCAGGTTAACCATAAATACCCCCATGATCAATAGTGCCAGGGTGCGTTCAACTATATGTCTGACTATCAGCAATTTTGAATCACCTTTCTTCTGACGTGACCTGATGGCATGCGGTATGGAAAGCCCTACAATTAAGAGAAATGCAGGAAAAACCACATCGGCCAGTCCCATTCCGTCCTCATTTGCAGCTTTGTGTTCGAGCCAGCCTGGAATATCAGTAAGTGACCAGAGGTCGTTTACAAATATCATCAGCAGCATCGTGAGTGCCCTCAGGATATCTATTGATTTCAGTCTGTTTGAAGCCATGGGAAGATTTATCGTAAGAATTTCTCGCGCTTCTGCAGGTTGAGCAATCCCAGCAATATCAATACGATGCTTCCTATTCCCATAAAGATCCGGTTCTGCCTGATGATTTCCCGCCAGACAATCTCATTAAGATCTCTGGGTTTATTGAAGGGATTCAGGAAGATGTTCCATTTGGATTCATCCAGTTCATCGGCCAGGATCAGCAAGAACAGGCCAAGGATTACCATGATTACAGCAGTTGCATTCCCATTCTTGACCAAAGTAGAAAGGCAGAAACCAAGAGCGGATATAAAAAACACCAACACCATCAGGTGGAGAATCATTTTCATAACTGGAAAACTCATCAATGCATAGTAGGCCAGTCCCGCGAATGGGAATAGTAGCAGAAACGCCAGCAAGAGGATCATCAGGTAACGGACCAGCCATACCTTATAACGGTAGTCAGGGATGCCGAAGATGATTTCCAGGGTGCGCTGATCGGCATCGCTCTGAATACCGAATACCGAAGGAAAAAAGACCAGCAAAATTGCCGGGAATGCCAGAAGTCCGTAGATATCTTCCAGCCACATATCACCGCTTTCCAATGCAAGAATGATCCCAAACACCAGGAAGAAGATAAAGGCTGCCAGGATGAAATAGATAAATTTTCCGCCAAAAATGATCTTCATATTATACCTGGCCAGGCTTATGGTATTTTGTATGGTGGATCTGAATGATGACATAGGATTATACGTTTATCTGTTCCTCTTTATCCCTTCGCAACAGCCAGAGGTAGGCATCCTCCAGGAGTGGTGACTCTTCTATTGCATCCTTAAAGGGTTTCTCTGCAGCGATGGCCCTGAATCGGATATTGTTCCCATCTCTCATATGATGCACCACCAACATCTCCCGGGTCTCCTCTTCAAAGCGCTCAGCAGGTAGTGAACTTTTCCATACCCTTCCCCTGGCAATCTCAGTCATTTCAGAGGGAGTTCCATTGAAGAGCACCTCTCCCCTGTTGATCACTGCCATAGTGTTGCAGGAGCTTGAAATATCCTCAATAATATGGGTGGAAAATATCACCACGCGGGTGGCACTTAGCTCCACCAGCAGATTCCTGAAACGGATCCGCTCCCTGGGATCGAGTCCTGCGGTAGGTTCATCCACTACCAGGATCCTTGGGAGGTGCAACAGTACCTGGGCAATCCCGATGCGCTGCTTCATACCCCCCGAATAGGCGCCAATTTTCTTCTTCCGCTGATCCCACATATGGACCGATTCGAGCACTTCTCTTATTCGCTTGCTCCGTTCTTCATGGTTTGTGATCCCCTTCAGAACAGCCAGGTAGTCCAGGTAAGCATAGGACGACATGTTCTCATACATGCCAAACTCCTGGGGAAGATAACCGATGAGACCCTGTAGCTCTTCCCGTTTTTCTTCTGTATCAATTCCATTGATCCAGATCTTTCCGTAGCTCTGTTCCAGAATACCACATATGATTCGTATCATGGTCGATTTCCCGGCTCCATTGGGTCCCAGCAGACCAAACATTCCCGTTCCGATCTCCAGGGAGACGCCTTTAAGTGCCTTAAACTGTTCGGGGCCCTTACCAAGACCCGGCAATACTGAAACAAACCAGTAGAACCAGCGTGTCCTTGAGCGCACCTTCTTCAATTCAAAATCATCCTGTTTCACTCTTAATGAAACAATTCCCATGACAATGATCAGGTACCATAACATTCCGGCAACCATGCTCATGGCAACATTGTCCCATCTCAGCTGGAAAATAATTATTACAGCAAGTGGCCCCCCATAACGAATAAGGTGGTTTAAAAATCGCAGCAAGCGGCTGCCAGCAATCCTGTTGAAGTCCTTAAGTATCCCCACCAGATAGTAGTATGCCACGGCCGAGGAGACCAGTTGCCAGAATCCGCTTACCAGGTAGAACCAGGAGAAATAGACCAGGAAACCAAGCAGGGGAAGCTGCCAGATTAGAGCTTCCAGCCTGGGCTTTAATGCACGATCGGCCAACCTGGCTATACCAGACAGTCTGCCCCCGGATTTAAATTCCCTTACCATTCTGGATTCCCGACCATAAATTTTTACAAGGTTGGATACCTGGATGTGGATGCTGCTTTCTTCATCAATAATTCGTTCTGAAGCTTTTCGAAGACTGCTGGAGATAAACCACCAGACCACAGGGATTCCAACGATGACCAGGAGTCCGGCAGCCATTTGCCAAATAAAGGACTGCATGTAAAGTATCACTATCAGCATACCGGCAATCTCCAGAATCAACAGGAACAGTTTCACAAATAGATTCAGGCTCCTGACCCAGGCCAGTGCCTGTTCGATACCATTGTAGAGCATGGGAATATATACCAGGGTCAGCAGGGTGCTCAGGCTGAGTCCACCGATCACCGTAATGGCAAAGGGTGGTCCGATAGCCTCTACGTACTCTGCATTGCCCAGGGCCAGGGGAATCATAGCAGCACAGGTGGTTACTGCGGTAATCAGGATGGGACGAACCCTGGAGAGTCCAGCCACAAGGATGGCCCGCTGTTTCCGGTATCCTCTTTTTCGCAGCACATTGATAAAATCAATCAGGATGATCCCGTTATTGACCACCACTCCCAAAAGGATCAGGAATCCCATAATGGTATTGGCATTAAACAAGGATTCTCCAGTCACTGTCAACAGGAAAAATGATCCGATGGCTGCCAGTGGTATGGAAAAGAGCAGCACAAAGGGGGTTACAAATGACTCAAAAATGGCCGCCAGGATCATATAAACCAGTATCATGGCTATGAGGAACATGTATTTGAATTCATCCAGCCCGGAATCTTCCTGGACCAGCTCCACAGCTACGCCCGACGGTATATTTGAATTTTGAATAAGGTTCTCTATTTCACTTCTTGCATAGTCCAGCAGATCATTGGAATCATATACATCATCATTGTACTGATAGCGAAGCTCCACCTGCTTCTCCTGGTTGACCCTGGATATATCACGCAATCCGCTGGCATAAAATATTTCAGAGATCTCCTGGAGTTCAAACAGGTTCTCATCGTCACTATCGGGTATTTGCAGCGACTCCAGATCTTCCATTCGCTTGTCGATATCCTCTTCATCCACTACATCGTCATACTTGATAATGATCTCGTACTCCTCGTTATCCTGGCTGAAACTGACTCCCGAGCTGATTTCACTGGTAAAGGAGCTAAGCTCACTACTTACTTCATTTCTGCTGATACCATAGCGGTCCATCATAAGAGCATTGAAATCCAGATGGACCTCTGGCTGATTTTCCCTGACCGACAGCCTGGCTGAACTGATATTATCAAGTTCGTCAAGATAGGATTGCAGATCTTCCCCCACTTCCACCAGCAGATTGAAATCCTGACCTTTCAATACAATATACTCTTCATCTTCCCCTATCCCTAGCAACTGCTCAAAGCCTGCATCTCCGCCCTGATTGCCACCACCACCACCGCCTCGCATATTCCCTGCACCTGTAGAGGGAGCGGTCAGACTGATATCGGAAGCTGGCAGGTCCTTTACCATCTCATAGGCTTCCGACTGGATCTGGCCAAAGGAGCGATTATCCATCTTCTGGTAGTCATCCTGCAATAAAATAGTTACTGTGGCCTCCTCCTCTTCGATCCTGGAGATCACCTCCTCATGCTCCTTAATTTCCATAAGGGCCTGTTCCATTCCGGATACCAGTGCATCTGTTGCATCCAGCGTGGTACCGGTTGGCATGGTTACATAAAGGGTTATTTGCTTGGTCTCCAGTTCTGACAACTGGTTTACCGATACCGCAAGGGTGGTAATGATGGTCGCAAAGAAGAGTATCAGCACACCGATAATGGTTGGTGCCGGATTCCTGAGTGCGGATTTGAGCAGAGACAGATAAATACGTACCAGCCGGTTATCAAGCGATACCTCCTGGTATACTTCCTTTTTTTCCTGCTTCCTGCGGCTTAGGATCAGGTGGACCCCCATAGGGATGAGGAGGAGAGACACAAAGAGGGATACGGCCAGTGTAGAGACGATGGATACTCCTATATGCCTGGCCAGGAGCTTTACCAGGAAATCGGAAGAGAAAATAAATGGGATAAATACTGCAATGGTTGTACCGGTGGCAGCCACAATGGATCGCCATACTTCACCAGTACCTTGAACCACGGCTTCTGATGGCTTAACCCCCAGGCTCCTGAGTCGGTAGATATTTTCCAGGACCACCACAGAGGTATCCAGCAACATCCCCACTGCCAGCGCAATACCTATCAGAGTCAGACTGTTAATGGATACATCAAATGCAAAAAAGAAATTAAAGGCAGTGAAGATGGAGATAGGCATAGCCATGGCCACCAGTAAAACCAGCTTCACATTTCGTAGGAAGATCCACAGCACAAAGATGGCCAGCAGAGCACCGGTGAGGGCCAGTCGAATGATCTGGTTGATGTTATCCTCCATCAGCTCAGCGCTGTTATCCTGTACAATCACCTCAATATCGAAGGGCTTCCCTTCCTGGTTTAGTATCTTAAGCTGATCCTCTATTTTATGTGAAAGCTCAATGATATTGGCCTGGGCATCGTTTATTATTTCCAGGGAAACT
>QMPQ01000201.1 GCA_003648635.1 Bacteroidota bacterium
CTGATCTTCAGGGACTGGATATGATCCTGCCTGTTTTTGGATGCATAAGTATTGCACATTTCCGGAATGGCCAGTCCCTGCGCAATGGCAATTGCAAAGTCGGGACAGCTTGCATATCCGCATGCACCACATCCCACTGCAGACGGTTTCAACTGGTCGATCTCTTTTAGGATCTTGTTCAGCTTGCTTTCTGATGGGACAGGTAGGCTTTGGTCATCGCTTGTGAATGAGCACCTCAGATCCAGCACTTCAAATTCATCCATGCTGGCCGACCAGGCTTCTATATCCAGTGTCTTAAACCGTTTATCCACATATTTGATAAGCTGACTCTGTCTCAGGAACCTTTTTCCACCGGCACTGGTTCCCCTTCCCATAAGAAACTCCTTATAAAAGAGATTAAAATGGTGTTTGATGGTTCCGATATTTTCCTCAAATTCATCAATGGCATCAATCATTCCCTCACCTTCCACGGTGATTACAGGGGTGCGATAAAGCTCCTCCTCAATGCCAGCTGCCTGGATGATTCCCCTGGCTACAGGGAAAAAAGAGCCTTTGTATCCCAGTGGGGCATCAAAATCGCTATACTCAAGATCTGTTTCGTGAATGTTGGCCTCTATGAAGAGCTCCCGGAGCTCTACAAAAGTGATAGCCAGATCAATCCTGCTATCTCCTTCGAAGCGTCTGATCTCATCTTTGCTGGCTATCAGAGGACTGATATGGACCAGGGCCACCTCTTCGCCGACTATCTTTCTGACCACCTTTGCTGTTGCAGCTACCGGTGGGATGATGGGTGCCAGGTTGGGCACAAGCCCGGGTCTGTATTTTTCGATAAAGGAGACTGTAACCGGGTCGTTCGACATAAGGTAGTACTTTCCCTTGGTCTTTTTGAATAGTTTCCCGTATTCCCGTGCCACCAGATCAACACCAAAAGCCACTTCGTGGATAAAGTGAAAGCCCAGTGTCCGCAGCATCTGAACAAATTTTCGATAGTCTGTGATATCGGGAAACTCCCCGGCGATGGAAGGATCTACCAGGGCGGCTACCTTTTTTCCAGTTCCCAGAATCTTTTTTAGCTCATCTTTAGAGTTCCTGATTTCGATAGCTCCAGGCCCGCAGACGGCTACACAGCTTCCACAGCCAATACATCTTTCAGGGATGATCTCGGGTTTCACTTTTTCGGTCTGTACCCTGATTGCTTTCACAGGGCAGGCTCTTACACATGCATAACAGGCAATACAAGTTTCACTGTTTATTTTCAGGAGGGCTTCCATAGGGCATATTTACATCTCTCCAAATTCGGTTTCAAGGATTTCCAGGATAGTCTCGCTGCTTACCTGTTCGTAAACCTTTTCTCCGATCTTCATTGTGGGACCAGCGCTGCAAGAGCTGAAGCAGTGGTTTCCTTTCAATATGACATCCCTTTCCAGCTGGTGGTCCTTCAGGTATTTCTGGACCAGCTGGAGGGTCATTTTGTTTCCGCGACTGAAGCAGGAACTACCCAGGCATATCTTTATTTCCTTTTTTAAAAGTGTCATTCAGATCGAGCAATAAAGGTAATAAAATCAGGTCAGCTGAAGTAATTTATAATCTGTTCAAATTGATTACTGTTTTTCAAATAACAAACATAATCAATATCTTTGAGCGTTCTGTGAAATTAACAGAATTTCTGCACTAAAAAGTTGATACCTATATAATTTTATGGCAGACGAAACAGCACGAATTGAAGTGATTCTGAAGCGATTTCCTCAGATTAAGAGGAATGCGCTGATCCCGCTGCTTCAAGCTGTTCAGGATGAATTTGGTTATATATCCGAAGAGGCCATCTCCAGGATCGGAGCTCATCTGTCGCTACCCACCAGTAAAATATATGGTCTGGCCACCTTCTATAATCAGTTCTCTTTTACACCCAGAGGCTTCTACCATGTGGTTCTTTGCAATGGCACCTCATGTCATATGAGTGGCTCAGGGGAGTTGTTGAGTGAATTAGCAAAACTGCTGGAAATTAAGGACGGCGAGACCACCCGGGATGGATTGTTTAGTCTGGAGGTACAGTCCTGCATTGGCGCATGCGGACAGTCGCCGGTTATGGCTGTGAATTGTGAATATCATTCCAGGATTTCAGTAAAGGAGGTCAGGGAGATCATTAAGCAATACAGGGAAGATGCAGACAGATAAGGAAATATTAATAAAACTGGCACAGCAGAATCCCTCTGAGCTAAGTCCTGACGAACTCGGACAGACAGCTTTACTCAGAAAGATACAGATCCCCAGACCTCTTGTGATGGTGAACAGCTCTACTTCAGGAATTGTAGCTGGATCCATGAGGACCTGGGAGGCCATTGAGCAATACGCTGCAGAGCGATCCATTGATATTGACCTGGCCGAAACAGGAAGTATCGGATTAAGTTCAGAAGATCCCGTGATTTCGGTTCAGCTGCCGGGACGATGCCGTATCTTTTTTAGCAGAATTACTGCGGAGAAAGTTTCCTGTTTGCTGGATGACCTGTTTCACCGGGAGGTCCCTGATCAGCATGTTATTGGTCAGCTAATTCGGGAGGGACAGGAGCCATGGAAAGATGTCCCATCCCTGGAAGATATTCCATACTTTGCCTTGCAGAGCCGCATTGTTTTGGAGTCCTGCGGAATCATCGATCCATTTTCTCTTGAAGAGTATATTGCCGGTGGTGGTTACAGGGCATTTCTGCTTACCATCCGCTCGTATACATTCAGCGAAGTTTGTGACCTGGTGAGCGACAGTGGACTGAGGGGCCGGTCGGGAGGAGGATTTTCCACAGGTGAGAAATGGAAGGCAGCGTTTCGGACACCCTCCGATCAGAAATTTTTGGTTTGTAATGCCGAGGAGAGCGATCCCGGAGCCTTTATGGACCGTACGCTGATGGAGGGAGATCCGTTTCGTTTACTGGAGGGCATCTCTATTGCTGCCTATGCCATTGGTTCCAACAGGGCCTATATTTATATTCGCAGCGAATACAAAAATGCCATAAGACGCATTAACAATGCCATCAAGATATTAAGAGAGATGGGACTGCTGGGGGACAATATCCTGGACAGTGGTTACAATCTCCAGATTTCACTGCGAAAAGGCCCCGGAGCATTTGTCTGCGGAGAGGAAACGGCCTTGATTGCCAGCCTTGAAGGTCGAAGGGGAATACCCTCCTC
Organism: Bacteroidota bacterium; assembly: GCA_003648635.1. Taxonomy (GTDB): domain Bacteria; phylum Bacteroidota; class Bacteroidia; order Bacteroidales. The sequence continues at coordinate 3,181 of QMPQ01000201.1, forward strand.
CAAACCGCCTTATCCCTCCACTTCAGGTTATCTGGGGAGACCCACTGTGGTTAATAATGTGGAGACCCTTTCCAATTTGCCCGGAATCATCAGGAATGGCCCGGATTGGTTTAAGGGGATAGGCACTACAGAGTGTCCGGGCACTAAGATATTTAGCATTTCGGGTCGTGTGAAGCTGACAGGATTGGTTGAAGTACCATTGGGCACCTCATTCGATACCATTGTCAATAAGATTATTGGTGGTGTGGGTAAAGGACGGGAATTGAAAGCTCTTCATGTGGGGGGGCCATCGGGATGTATGGTACCTGTGGAGCTGATGGATATTCCTGTGACCTATGAAACCCTGAAGGAGAAAGGCCTGATTATGGGTTCGGGTGGAATTTTTGTGATGGATGATCAGAGCTGCGTGGTAAATACAGTCAGCTACTTCATGGAGTATATGAATAAGCAGAGCTGTGGCAAATGCATCCCCTGCCGGGAGGGGACCAGGCGTATGGCTGAGATCCTGCGGAGTATCATCCGGAAACCCGCAGATGAGGAGGAGCATACCACCCTCGATAGGTTCAAGGGTATGATGCGGCTGGAGACCCTGGCTGAGGTGATGAAGGATACCTCTCTTTGTGGACTCGGTCAGAATGCCCCCAATCCGGTGGTAAGTACACTGAAATATTTCAAAAATGAATACGAGGAGCATATTTTTGACAGGCGCTGTCCCTCCAATTCCTGCACGGAATTACGTAGCTGGTTCATTGATGTGGACCTTTGTACCGGATGCTCCATCTGTGCCAAAAGGTGTCCGGCCGAAGCAATCATCGGTACGGCCAGGCACCCCTATTTTATTGTTCAGGAAAAGTGTATAGGGTGTGGTATCTGCCATGAGGTATGCAAGTTTACAGCAGTTTATTATAAATAGCGAATAATGGGAGTTAGGCTGGAGGTAAACGGAAGGAGTATTGAAGCAGAGAAGGGAGAAACCATTCTCTCTGCCCTGAATCGTCATGGTATGCACGTACCAACCATTTGTAGCATGAAGGACCTGTCTCCTTCAGGAGCTTGCAGGATGTGTGTGGTTGAGGTGGAAGGAAGTGAGAATCTCGTCCCATCCTGTTCCTTCCCCATTGAGGGACCCATGAAGATCATGACCCATTCTCCCAGGGTATTGCGAGCGCGTAAAACCAATGTGGAATTGTTACTTTCCAACCATCCTGACGATTGTCTTTACTGCGAGCGAAATGGTTCCTGTGAGCTGCAATCTCTCTCGGAAGATCTGAACATCAGGGAGCGGCGTATTCCTGGAAAGAGGAGTCCGCATAAAATTGATAAGTCGAGTCCTGCCATTATCAGAGACCCATCCAAATGCATACTCTGCGGGCGCTGTGTAAGAATATGCGAGGAGATAATGGCTACCTCATCCCTGGATTTTGCGCACAGGGGAAATGAATTGAAGATATCCACTACTCTCGCAAAACCACTCAATTATTCAAACTGCACTTCCTGCGGTCAATGTCTGGTAGCCTGCCCCACCGGGGCCCTTATTGAGCATGTTCAATTTCCCGAACTGGAAGAACATATTCATGCTCCCGGCAAACTGGTGGTGGCCCAGTACAGTCCGGCCGTGGCCGTCTCTGTGGCTGAGCTGCTGGGCTATAAACCAGGTACCGATTTGAGCGGGATCATCAATGCTGTATTGCGCAGGTATGGCTTCGATAAGGTTTTTGAAACTTCATTTGGAGCCGATCTGATGATTATGGAGCAGGCCAGGATTTACCAGGATCGAAAGAGGGATGGCCAGGATCTTCCACTAATCACCTCTTCCTGTCCGGCATGGATTCATTATGCGGAGCAATATTATCCTGAACTCCTTTACTTGCTTTCCCCATTGAAATCCCCCCAACAAATTGCCGGTGCACTGATCAGGGAGTGGTTTCCCAAAGCTGAGAAAGAGGAAGGTAAAGAGATCGTTTCTGTTGTGATCTCCTCCTGTACAGCAGCCAAGACCGAAGCAAAACGGGTGGAGATGACCCGTACGGGGATTCCAACAATCGATCTTGTGCTAACCACCCGTGAACTGGCCAGGATGATTAAACTCAGCGGACTCGACCTTGAGCTTCTGGAGCCGGAGTTGCCCGATGCACCATTCTATTCCACAGGTTCAGCAGGGAAACTCTGTAGTGTGGCTGGTGGAGAGGCAGAAGCCACCGTTCGCACCATTTATGCACAAATCACAGGGACCGAGATACCTGCATCTAAATTGCACAGGTTCCGGATAAATAAGTCCTATCGGGAGATGATCGTTAAGGCAGGTAAAACAGAAATACGGATGGGCACGGTTAGTGGACTTGCCAATGCAGTGGCAGTGATTGAAGAACTCCTTTCGGGAAAGAGAAAATTGGATATTCTGGAGGTAATGGCCTGTCCGGATGGATGCATCAATGGTGGAGGGCAACCCATTCCGGCCGTAGAGAAACTGATACGTTCCAGGTCAAAGGCGGTCTATGATATGGATAACGGGAGCAAAAACCATACAGCTCACGGCGACCCGCTTGTTCAGGAAATCTACAGGGATTTGCTGAAGGAAGCTGGAGGTAAACTGAGCCAGGACTTGTTCTATACCACCTATTTAAAAAGGGAGGTTTTGTTGTAGATGGAACTGCAGTTTGAAAAGAGGGGACTGGGTCTTTCCATTGTCATGAAGCATGATGGAGATCAATAGAATTCTTAAGTCGAAACTGTGATTTAATTAACAATATTTCGTAGTATTGCATCAGAGCAATGATTATTTTATGACCCTACCGGAACGTACCGTTGAACGTTTGAGTGAATACCGCAGATCTCTGCTTCAATGCCTGGAAGAGGGAAAAACACATATTTTTTCTCACGAGTTAGCAAATCTTCATCACAATACCGCAGTACAGGTTCGCCGTGATATTATGTTTATCGGTTATACCAGCATGCAGCGTAAGGGTTATGATGTAAGAGAACTGGTCGATGTAATTGGAGAGATACTTGATTCAGAGATGGGCCTCAATGTGGCCGTGATCGGGATCGGAAATCTTGGTAGAGCGTTCACCACCTATTTTGTAGGGAAACGTTCCAAGCTGAATATCATAGCTACTTTCGATGTGGATACCACTAAAATAGACAGGGTGATCTCTGGTGTAAAGTGCTACCCGCTCAACAGACTAAAGGAGGTGGTTGAAACCCACCAGATCTCCATCGCCATTTTGACAGTCCCGGCTGATTCAGCCTCTGAAGTTGCAGCTCAACTGGTGGAAGCAGGAATCAAGGGTCTTATGAATTTCACAACGATACCCCTGAATGTACCCAATGAAGTCTTCCTGGATGAGTATGATATGATTACTTCGGTCGAAAAAGTAGCCTATTTCGTGAAGAGTCCCCGGGAATAATATGCATTTCTTAATATATTCGTTGTATGGAACAACGTATTGGTGCTGTAATAATCCTCATTGGAGTGGAGGGTGATATCCACCGGATCAACACCATTATTTCTGAACATGCCAATATGATCCTGGGGCGCCAGGGC
>QMPQ01000202.1 GCA_003648635.1 Bacteroidota bacterium
CATCCACCAGCTTGAATTCCTGGCCCCTGAAGGTATACATATCCTTACCCTGGTCGATTCAAATGGAAACATCCTGGAGAAGACTTTTGAAGTGGTGGGGGAGTGATTTGAGTACCGATGACGGAAGCAAAATAAACCAATTATTAAAATCCTTTCCTTCAGGAACGGCTTCCTATTTGGTTTAGCAACTATAATTGGGAGTATTCCATACATTACTACAGCTCAGGATTCCTGGCAATGGATCTTGGTTATACTGAAATGGAATTCAAGAATTTCAAGTTCAAGATATCAGACCCTGCAAGGGCGATGATGGAGTGTTTATTTCTTGTACCAAATAGACAGTCATTAATAGAATGTTATGAAATTATAGAGGGTTTAAATAGTTTAAGACCGACCCATGTGCAGGCTTTACTGGAACATTGCAACTCTGTCAAGGTAAAACGGAGCATTGTGAAGGGTGGTGTATATGATCCTAAATATCAGATAACGGTAGATAAGGAACTGGAGTCAGTAGGATAAATTGAAACTTCAAATTAGTCACCATGGTATCCAGATTAAAATTGAAGTCAATCAGATTAATAGAGGATGTATTTCCGAGCCAGCGAACATTGTATTGTGCGAAAAGGCGCAAGAGATATTTGAAGCATTCTGCACCATTAAATGTTGTGCTTGAATCACAACTGTTTGGAGGAAAGATTATCGCTGCTTTAGATCGTCAACACCCCAGAGACCTCTATGATATAAAACACCTACTACTGTCGGGAGGCATAAATGATGAACTCAAAACGGGATTCATTTTTTTTATGAATGCTATTGTAGGATTTTCTGATCTTCTATCTATTTTTTTTTGACATCGCTTCTTTAAATTCCCTTAACAATGAATCCATTGTTTCTTTAACAGAAATTATTTTTGTAGCCCTGAATGCATTAGATCCCGCAAAGGCATAGCCATTATAAAAATTACCTTTCCTTCCATTTATCAGGGCAGCCACAATACAATATGGAGTTGTTTCGATATTACAGGTTTTTAAACATTTATAAGGACATTTTACCGGACGTTTCTCCCCTCTGGCGATCTTTTCAATAAATTCATTTCTAATAGCCCGTCCTGGCATTCCAACCGGACTATTAATGATTTCCATATCTTCTTCATGGGAATCAATATAGGTTTGTTTAAATTTCAATGAAGCATCACACTCATCGGTTGTAACAAAGCGCGTTCCCATCTGAACACCTGATGCTCCCATATCCATTATTTTTTTGATGTCTGCTCCAGTATAGATTCCCCCTGCGGCTATTACTGGGATTGTAGTGTTGTATGTTTCCTCAAAATATTTCACCTGCTTGATTACATCAGGTAATAGTTTTTCTAATGCAAATTCGGGATCTTCGAGTTGGTTCCTTTTAAACCCTAAATGTCCACCAGCCTTTGGCCCTTCAACAACAATTGCATCAGGGAGATAATCATATTGTTCTTTCCATTTTGAACATAATATTTTTGTAGCCCTTCCAGATGAAACTATCGGTACAAGTTTTGTTTTTGCTTCTTTAGTTAAATGTTGAGGCATATTTAGAGGAAGCCCGGCACCCGCAATAATAATATCGATACCTTCTAAAATAGAAGTTTTTACCAAATCGTTAAAATTTGTAAGTGCAACCATTAGGTTTACACCAAGAACACCATTGGTCAATTCTCTTGCCTTTTGTATTTCTCTCTTTAACGCCCTTGTGTTTGCTTCAATAAAATTATTCGCATAATCAGGTTCAAACATACCAAGTCCGGCAACGGCTATTACTCCAACCCCACCTTCGTTTGCCACTGCTGCTGCTAATCCAGACATTGACACACCAATACCCATTCCCCCTTGTATGATTGGAACTTTAATTGTTAGATTTCCTATGTGTAATTCTTTCATTTCTATTATTGTTTACGCAAATCTAATCTATTATTAGAAAATTGTTGATTTATTATCAAAGCAGACACCTATTTGGTTATCTATTGGATCAGTAATCTCATAAAAAATATAAATACAGGCCAATAGAGAGGCGAGTTCGACTCCCCGCCGTTCATATGGTTGGATTTTCCAGATAGACCTTTCTGTTTTCAGGTGATTAGTGTAATAAATATTTGCTTTTTATAACCATACACTTGACCGGAATCGTACTCTCACCTGTACAAAAACGGACGATTACCGAACACCCGTACAATTGTAACGCCTTAATTATCAAGAAAATAACATTTACGGTCTTTTTTTTGTTATAGGTAATAAATGTTACAAATGAAAATAGCTCATATCCCCAGAATCCTGATCTTATCAGCACTTTTAATAGTCCTTCAGCACACGGGATTTTCCCAGGCTGCCATAACAGCCAAAGAGTTCAATCCTCCGGACAGCGACAATAGCGGGAAACTGATCTCCACTTACAGGGAATATTTTAAAAGCGACCAGTATGATCTGGCCCTGGAATCCTGGTGCACCGTATTCAATGAGTACCCTGACATTAGCGAGAAACTTTATATTGACGGAGTCACCATGTACCGTTACTTCATCGCGGAAACACCCGAAAGTCAGGCCAGGGAAGACAAGATTGATACCTTGATGCTTATATACGACCAGCGCATGACCTATTACGGGGGAGAGGGGAATATCCTTGGCCGCAAGGGAAGCGATTTGCTCAGGTACCGGAGTTCTGATAAGGAACAGGTACTGGCAGCCTATGGCATGCTCAAAAGGAGCTTGGAAATTCAGGGAACCAGATCCAGGGAGTCAGTCATGCTCAATTACATTTCAGCCGGCCTCATAATGCACAATGGATCTATGATCGACAACAGTCAGGCCTTGGAAGATTACTTCCTGGTCACCGGACTTTTGGAACAGCAGGAGGGAAGTAGTTCCCGTAAGAAAAGAACAATGGCCTCAGTCGATGAAATGATACAGAAAGAAGGTATTCTCTCTTGTGAAGGACTGGATCTCTATTTCGGACCACAGCTTATGCAAAACATCGGGGACCCGGACCTGCTTGAAAAGGTGATTACCTCTTATACATTTGCAGGATGCAAACAGTCGGATCTCTATGCCCTTGCTTCTGAAAAACTTTACGAAATAGATCCTGGTCCAGAATCGGCCCATCAGCTGGCCATGCTTTTTATCAGCAGAAACGATCTTGAAAGGGCCGCATGGTACCTCCAGATGGCTGTACAGGATGAAAGCCTGGCAAATGAAACCAGGGCAGAATGGTTTTACGAGCTCAGCGTCGTTAGCCTGGCCAAGGGAGATCACTGCGGGGCCATCGATTTTGCCAGGGAAGCCACTATCAACAGAAATGATTACGGCAAGGCTTACATTGCCCTTGGAGATGCCTTCATCGCCTGCCGCAAACAGCTGGGTGATGACTTCCATCAGCAAACTGCTTACTGGGCAGCAGCTGACATGTACCAGGTTGCCTCAAGGGTGGATCCAACCCTTACCGAAGAATCCAGTCAGAAGCTGGCTATTTGTGCAGTCCAGTTTCCCGGCAGTGAAGACATTTTCTTTCAGGACCTCCAGAAAGGAAAAAACTACCTGGTTGGCGGATGCATCCAAGAGAATACTACCGTTAGGTCAAGTAATTAAGCAATGGTGTTTTCTTTGCTCTTTTCAATATACAATATCAATGATTTCAAAAACCAGATCCTCCTGACCTCGTTTTAGAATAGCTTTGTCCCCAATTTTTTTATTGATTAGTACTTTGGCCAGGGGTGATGTAAAGGAGATTTTCCCTTTGGAGATATCTGCCTCATCAACGCCTACTATTTGAAAAGTCTGGATGTTTTTGTTTGCTTCTATTTTGAGCCTTATCAATGCACCGAACCTTATTTCATCAGGAGCTTGATCGTTTACGTTTACTATTTTGGCCGTGACGATTCTGTTGTTCAAGAGTTGCAATTTTGCATTGATATGGTTCATAGCAATTCGGTGCTCGTCTTCGTTGGAACTATCAAGGTTGCTCTTTTCATTGACCAGCATCTGTTTTTCGGTCAATAGTTCCTTCATACCCACCTGGGTCATATAGTTTACTACTCCTTCTGGTAGATCGGCTCTTGGTGGAACGATTGGAATTTCTTCCTGATCGTCTTCTTTCACAAATCCTCTGCTCATGGTTAGGGAGACTAGCTTTACTCAAATATATGAAAACCTGATTAATGGGCAGAATTTTGCCTAAATTGAAAGCAGACGAAATTCAGGATGATAAAATGCGATGCCACAGGTACGGTTGACTATCTACAAGAAGGCCGGAGAAAGTATTATTTCGTTCGAGCGGATGTCAAAGATTGGAAAACATGGCCTTTCCCTTCAGATGCATTTCCGATTCATCGGGGAAAGTCCCGCAACAAGAAGTTCAAGGAAGGCGATATAGTTGCTTTTCAGGCAATAGAGAACAAAGGTGATTTAAAAGCATGGAAATTATCAAAATTAGAGCCAGAAAGCGATTAACTGAAACTGGAGATAATTAGTAGTATTAGTGATAGAACCATCTACTCCGATCAGCTGTGAACCAGCGTCACCAAATAAGGTATTTCAGTATAAATTATTTACAATCAATAAGATTGATATGCACATTCTTTCCTAAAGGATATGCGAAATCGGTTTTGGAGAAGGTGGGCCTCTGTGTCTGAAGATTGCAGTTCTGGTTTTGATTGCGAAATTACCCTATTCCAGGATGTATTTCCAATGCGTTGCAACGATATCCTAACCATAATTGTCAAATCACGTAGAAGAGCAATGTAACCTAACATCAAAAGCCATGAAAAAATCATTTGTAAACCCCGTAATTCTTTTAACCCTGATTGCCTCATTGTTATTTGTCAGCTCCTGTGAAGAGAGCACGGAAGTTGTTGAAGCTGATCTGATCGGCGCCTGGGACATCGGACAGGCATCTGTTGATATTAAGGTGGGACCTTTAAGTCTTTTGGACTTTCTGATTAGTACCCTCCAATTTGGACAAGAAGCTGCAAAGGAACTTGTTGATCAAATCACCTCCGAATTTCTCGAAATTGGCGGTGGGACCGTTACTTTTAATGTGGATTACTCCTACCTGATGTCTAGAAGTGATTTTGAGGAGAGCGGTACATGGAATCTGGAAGGAAACAAATTATATCTGAACATTTCTGACGAAACTGTGAATGAAGATCCCTTAACGGTCGAGAGCTTGAACAGTTCAGCTGCGGTTGTTGCCTGGGAACAGGAGCAAGAGATTGATCTCGGTGAGGGCACTAGCCCTTTTAATGCCATTATCATCATCGAACTTAATTTGACCAAGCAGTAGTGGCATAACATAACTGGATTTAGGCCCGGATTAGCAGTAAATTTGGACTCAATATTAAAAATGCCAGTGTAAATATACTCCCGGCGCTTCCTGACAGGAAACGCCGGGAGTATTCTATTTCCAGCCTGACTACATATTCCACCGGATCCTCAATTTCCGCAATAATTCATTGGGATCCTTCCAACACATATCAGGTATTGAAAGGCAGTGAGGTAACATGCGGTAAAATCATTGATGACGGAATTCTTCACAAATATCTGAACTATATTTTGAAAAATATTTAGGCTAATACATCTAGCAGAATTTCGATCCAAAACACTATTGGTTGGCTAAACTATGAATGCTACTGTAGCTTTTCCTGATTTTCTATCTATTTTTTTTTGACATCGCTTCATTAAATTCCCTTAACAATGAATCCATTGTTTCTTTAACAGTAGTTATTTTTGTTGACTTGTAAGCATTCGATCCCGCAAAAGCATAACCATTATAAAAATTGCCTTTCCGTCCGTTTACCAGTGCTGCAACAATACAATACGGGGTGGTTTTGATATCGCAGGTACTCAAACATTGATAAGGACATTTTACCGGACGTTTCTCCCCCCGTGCTATCTTTTCGATAAAATCATTTCTGATAGCCCGTCCTGGCATTCCAACCGGACTGTTAATGATTTCCATATCTTCCTCTGTGGAATCAATATAGGTCTGCTTGAATTTCAATGAAGCATCACACTCTTCGGTGGTTACAAAACGTGTTCCCATCTGCACTCCTGATGCTCCCATATCCATAATCTTTTTAATGTCTTCACCGGTATATATTCCGCCTGCGGCAATTACCGGGATTTTAGTCTGGTATGTCTCTTCAAAACATTTTACCTGTTCCACTACATCAGGGAGTAGCTTCTCCAGTGCAAAATCCGGGTTGTCAAGCTGGTTTCTTTTAAATCCCAGATGTCCCCCGGCCTTTGGCCCTTCAACAATAATAGCGTCAGGGAGATAATCATATTGGTCTTTCCACTTTGAACATAATATTTTTGCCGCTCTTCCAGAGGATACTATCGGAACAAGCTTTGTTTTTGATCCTTTAGTCAGATGTTGAGGCATGCTTAAAGGAAGCCCGGCACCCGCAATAATTATATCGATACCGGCTGAAATAGAGGCTTTTACCAGATCGTCAAAATTTGTAAGTGCAACCATGATATTTACACCAAGTACACCCCTGGTTTTTGCTCTTGCCTTTTGTATTTGGCTCTTTAAGGCTCTTATGTTGGCTTCCTTGAAATTTTTAGCGTAATCAGGCTCAAACATACCAAGTCCGGCTACTGCAATAACTCCAACTCCCCCTTCGTTTGCAACTGCTGCTGCTAATCCAGACATTGAAACACCA
>QMPQ01000203.1 GCA_003648635.1 Bacteroidota bacterium
ACCCTGAGAACACCTTCAGATCCGGCGCCCTTGTAAGTGGTGTATTGGGTATAGATGCCTTGTTTCATCAGGTAGCTGTGAATCTTTCTCATGGTTGCAGCATCTCTGTGCGCAAAAGAGAAAATAGGGATGCATCCATGCATCTCCGGAATAAACAGCGTCTCGCTTGGAATTCCCATATGCTGCAGGCCATCTCTCAGGTACCTGGCAATATCCCATAGCTTTTTCCGCAGCATGTTATTCTGCTGGACCAGCTCCAGTCCCTTGATTCCGGCTGCCACTGCAGCATTCATTGGCGAACTGGACCCTGTAAGCACAGATCCCGACCGGACCTCTTGGATGAAATCCCCCCGGCCGGCAATGATCCCCCCATAGGCACCAAAGGCCTTGGAGAGGGTAGCCCCCAGGTATATCCTGTCGGAGGGTGTTCCCAGTGCTTCACAGGTGCCCCGTCCATGTGCCCCCAGAATACCTACGCCGTGGGCATCATCAATCCATATCACTCCATCATTTTTTACAGCCAGATTAAGGTAATCCCGCACCGGGGCAAGGGTTGCCATTACCGGGAAGAGGCCGTCACTTGCAATCAATGGACGCTGTCCTGGGCCAAGATGTTTTTTCATAAGCTTTTCCAGGTCCTCCGGGTCCCTGTTCCGGAAGGAAATAACCGGTCTCCCGGTTGCTAAAGCTCCTTCTGCCAGGCTGTAGTGTGAGCCTTCATCCAGGAAGATTACCTGGTACATTCCCAATGCGTCCAGCGCTTTTAGTCCAGCCAGACTGCTCAGGTAACCGGAGGGGAGGTATACGGCATCTTCGGTATTAAAATAGCTGGCCAGTTTCAGCTCAATCTTTTCAAGAAGGGGAGTAGTACCGGTCAGGGCCCGTGTGGTAGCACTGCCAATCCCATATTGTTGCGTGGCTTCATTGGCAGCCTTGATTACATCCGGGTGGGAGTGGAGTTGAAAATAGCTGGTTCCGGCAAAATAGAGGTAACTCTTCCCATTGAGGACCACATTTGTACCGGTCCTGCTCTCCATGGTATAGTGTTTGCCAGCTTGTGCCATATTTAAGTGATTGAAGAGGAAATGGAGACATGCTCCATGGACTCCATGAAGGCTTCATCAAAGCCGGCACCAATACCGGGGCTTTCCCCAAGGATCCATTGTCCCGCTCCAAGGTACTCAATTCCTCCGGTGACCGGATCTGCGTCCAGCATCAGGGAGGAGTCCATATCGTAGTGAACGATGTTGTCGCTTGCCAGCACCAGGTGCATCAGGGCAGTGAGAGCAAAGCGCGATTCTGACATGCATCCCACCTGGCATTTGATGCCAGCAGCTTCGGCTACCGCAATAATTTTCAGTGCATTATGGATGCCGCCCGATTTGGAGAACTTAATATTAAAATAGTCGCATGCGCCCATGCTGGCCAGGCGGAAGGCATCGTGATGATCAAATACCGATTCATCGGCCATAATGGGGATGGGACTGTTCTCCCGGACTTTTACAAGTTCGCGATTGTTCCAGTGGGGGATGGGCTCTTCGCAATGCTCAATTCCGAAGGGTTCAAGCGCTTTCAGGGTTTCAATGGCAGTAATGGTATCCCATCCCTGGTTGGCATCGATCCGGATGGGATAGTCGGGACCCACTGCTTCACGGATCGCCCTGATCCGGTCCACATCCTCTCTGGTTGTAGTCCCCAGTTTCACCTTGATGGCAGGGAATCCTGCCTTTTTAAATTCTATGGCATCACGCCACATTTTTTTAGGATCTCCGATGCTGATGGTCATATCGGTATGGATCTCCCGCTTGTTACTGCCTCCCAGCAGGCGGTATAGAGGCATGTTTGCCTTAAGTGCCAGTAAGTCATAGAGGGCCATATCGAAGGCACTCTTCATGGTGGGATTGCCTTTCACGGCCCGGTCGATTTCATGGAGCCGCTCCCCAATGGCGAAGGGATCCTTTCCAATAAGCATTTCCCCCACCTTTTTTGCCAATTCAAAAACAGTTTCCTGGGTTTCGCCTACAATAAATACAAAGGGGGCGCACTCTCCAGTACCTGTGAGCCCGATACTGGTGTGGATGCGGACCACCACATTGGTTGCCTCGGGAATCACTCCCAGAGATATCACAAAGGGCTCCTTGTAGGGAATATTCAGCTTAATAAGCTCAATTTTTGTAATGCTGGCGCTGCTCATACGGCAATATAATCTATTAGCAGCCAGGTAGCAAGAGTTTTAGCCTAAATCCCTGCTCTCAACTATTCCAGGTGAACCGACTTCTCACCGGCTTCAATGGCTTCCGGCAGAAAATTCTCCCTGGGAGGCATGGGACAGGTGGCAAAGGGGCTAAAGGCGCAGGGAGGATTGTAGGCCTTGTTGAAGTCAAGGATGATCCGTCCGCTTGAATCGGGCATGGCATACATGAACCTGCCCCCTCCATAGGTATCCAGACCTGAGGTCTCATCGGCAATCACCAGGAAATAACCAGCACCCGATGTGAAAGGATGGAGGGTAAGTTTCTTTCCATTGATCCTGAAATTAAGGATGCCCGGACACTCATAGGATTCTGTAAAACCCTCAAGCGGAGTGGCCACTGTCATGGTCCTTGGTGAATCGAAAGGTTCCAGGGTGGCCTCCACCACATAGCTGGTCTGGATGGCATAGGATGGGATGTGATCCAGTTCGTCGATACGGGGATGCTTATGGTCCCTGAGACGAATCCCGTACCGATCACCCCGCTTGACAATATACCAGGCCAGGTCGCCCTGTTGCAGACGCGTAGTACCTTCGGAATGATCATCAATAAGTGCCATCTCAGTGATCAGTGAATCCTTCACCGAAATATCAATTCCTTCGGCTACCCGGAGTGTTACAGAACCACTGTCCAGAACCAGCGTACCACAGAAAGCATCTGCTTTTTCCGGGAATACGATGTCGTTTTCCGAATCGGATCCATAGCTGTTCTCTCCCTCTTCCAGCCAGAAGAGTCCGGTCAGGCTAAGCCAGCCATTTTTACTCTTCAGCCTCTCCAGGCGCTGCACCTGCCACTCTTTGATACTTTCCATATAAGCTGCCTCATCGGTGATGATCGGAGTAGAAGAATTACATGCAAAGAGTAAAACAAAAAGAGAACTGATCAGGATAAGAAAAGAAAAGTTACGCATGAATCCATGTATTGATTTGAGGGCTTAAATATCGCATAATTATTATAATTTTACAGCAATTCAGGAGAGATGCCGGAGTGGTCGAACGGGGCGGTCTCGAAAACCGTTGTGCTCCTTGGGGGCACCGGGGGTTCGAATCCCTTTCTCTCCGCAAAACAGTGATAACCCGCAGCCGAAAGGTTGCGGGTTATTTATATGCTGCAAATCTAATCCATGCTTATTACTACATTTCCCTTTTTATGTCCTTGGTCCACATAGCGATGTGCTTCAACTATTCGTTCTAATGGATACACCTTGTCAATAACTGGTTTTATCTTTCCCGCTTCCATCAGCTCTTTGAGAAATACCAGATCTTTCGTCCTTTTTTGAGGTGACCTTAATCCGGTAGCAGCGATCTTTGCTTTTTTACCACCGACCATTGAGGTCCATATTACATGCGGGAAAATTCCCATTCCGATACCAGCTTCAAGAAAGATCCCTTTTTCCTTCAGTGAACTTCTACAAGCAGAGAAAGTAATTTTGCCCACCGCATCAAAAATAAGGTCATATGTCTCTCCGTTTTTGGTGAAATCCTCCTTCGTATAGTCAATCACCCTCTCAGCACCGAGAGATTTAACCAAAGCCAGGTTCGAAGAACTGCATACTCCTGTCACCTCTGCACCAAAATATTTGGCCACCTGTACCGCTGCTGCACCTACACTACCGGAAGCTCCATTTATTAGGACCTTTTGTCCAGCCTGTATATTACCCGTATCCCGAAGGAAAGGCAATGCTGTTAAAAATCCATCTACACTGGAGGCTGCTTCTTCATTGGTTGAATTGACTGGCTTTATGGCCAGCACTCCATCTTCTGGTACACATAAGTACTCCGCATTGGCTCCAAACCGGGGACCGGCAGTACCGAAAACCTGGTCCCCTTTCTTAAATAATTTCACATTTTCACCAGTGGCTTCCACCTCACCCGCTAACTCCTCACCAAGGGTGGTGATTTTCGGCTTAGTAAGACCGGTGAAGAGTCTTGAGAAGTAGGGTTCACCCTTTCGAAAGGTGGCCTCTGTCGCCGTTACCGTTGTGGCATAAACTCTGATCAGCACTTCATTATCTGCCGGAGTGGGTTTATCTGTTTCTTCGAGTTGAAGAACCTCAGGTCCCCCATATTTTCTATACACTACTGTTTTCATCTTTTCTGTTTGCATGATTTCATTTTTTTGTATGGAACAAAGGTAAAAGGAGGGGAGACGCGAGTCGTTCGGGTTTTGAAATCGGAACCAATTACTGAACTACTTCTTTCCAGTATGCTTTTGGGGTTTGTCCCATCATCTTTTTGAAAAAAGTATTGAAAACAGTCTTGGAATTAAAACCGCTCTCGTATGCCAGCGCAAGTATGGTGAGCTGCCGTTGATTTGGATCGGCCACTTTTGATTTGAACATTTCAAGCCGGTAAGTATTGACGAATTCGGCAAAGTTCTGATCAAAGCCTTCATTGAGTACCTGTGATAGTTGATTGGCAGGGATCTCGAGCATTCCAGCCAGATCGCGAAGGGTCAAATTCTCATCAAGGTAAGGCTTGTCAGATGACATCAATTGCGTCAATTGATCCTTATACTGTTTGAGAAGGTCTTTGTTTAGCAAAGTTTTTTTATACCTGCTTTTTTTCCCTTCAAAAGAGGTCTTTTCTCCTAAAACCTGGTGTATCAATTCCTGAAAGCGCGGTATCGAATGAAGCGGTTTGAGAATTGGTTCTATGGACAGATACACCAGCATGGGTAGCCGATAGCCAATCCCTTGCTTAATCAGATCCATAGCTGCATCATGCTCCCCCATCATAGTCCGGCAAAGGATAAGCAGGTTCATGGCCCTGTCAATCAAATCCGTTTGCAATGCTGATTTCAGTTCTGCAATTCCCGTTTTTGCCTGATCCATATCAGCCAATGCTGCATGAGCGAGGGTAGTCCCACCCAATTTCGTCAGGTCACCTGGTTTATCAGGAAGATTTTGAAAAAAAGCAAGGCCTTCAGTATTACGTCCCAGCAACAGTAATGCTTGTCCCCAGTATTGGATAGACACTTGAGAATCGGATTTCAAACTGATACTCTTCTCAAACTGCTCAATCGCCTTTTCATACTTTTCCTCCGCGTAAAAAATAAATCCTTTCAAGTGATAGTTAATATGTGAGAATGGATCGATCTGAAATGCTGTCTCTAGATAATTTAAGGCGGCTTTGAATTTTCCTTCAGCTCCCAGTGTGGATGCCATGGACTGGTAGAAATCAACAGCCGAACTTATTTCGAGACCTTTGTTCAAATGCCTGTAGGTAAGCGCCAGGTCCCATTTTTGTAAAAAGCTAATCCAGGACAGGTTTAGTTGACATTCAGGCAGGGTTTCGTCCAATTCAATGGCTTTGTCCAGGAATGGCTGCCCTTTCGCAAAAGCCTCACCTGCAGGCATCAGCCCAATGGTACCGAGCAGGGCGTATCCAAGGTGTATTCCCAGGTGGGCTTTGGTAAAATGTGGATACTCACTGACTATTTGCTGTAAATCCGAAATTCCTGTATCAATATCATGCTTACTCATTTTAAGCATCAGATATCGGCTCTTTAAGTAACGCTTATAAATTTCAACAGGGATTTCCGGGCCATCAACAAGGTGATCTTCGATATCAAAATGTCCAAGGTGCTCACGCAATTTTTCGGCAATTAACAGGCTGATTTCATCCTGAACGGCGAAAATATCATCCATGGACCGGTCAAAAGTTACCGACCAGAAATGAAAATCATCCGCCACATCTATTAACTGGATAGTGATCCTCATCTGGTTGCCTGCCAGGCGAATGCTTCCTTCCAAAATTGTAGAAACATTAAGTTCCTTACCGATCTGGGGAACGGGAATATTTTTATTCTTAAAAAAGAAAGATGAGGTCCTGGAGGTGACATTCAGCCCTTTGATTTTCGCCAGGGCATTGATGATTTCTTCGGTCATCCCATCGCTGAAGTATTCGTTTTCCTCATTGGAGCTCATGTTTGCCAGGGGTAATACTGCAATGGATTTCACAGGTTTTTTGAGTTTCCCTTTGAGCTCTGAAGGTGCAGGAACAGTTATCCCATCATTGGTGACTGAAAATACTTCAACTGGATTCGTGATGTTCTTGAGTTCAAAGATTCCAAGTGACCGGGTTGAAATTTGCTTTTGATTTTTCAGCTCATCATTTAATTTTCCGGATAGCAGAATTGCTCCGGCCACGCCCATGCTTTCTATTCGGGAGGCAAAATTAACACCATCTCCATAAACTTCTGTTTTGCTATAAACAATATCCCCCATGTGCAATCCCACTCGTACAGGCACAACAGGATCTCCTTCCTTAAAAAGTATTTGTATCCCGATGGCACACTGAACAGCTTCAATCGCACTTTTAAAAATACTTAATGCACCATCTCCGTAATATTGTATTATTTCTCCTTGATGTAATTCATGTTGTTGCT
>QMPQ01000204.1 GCA_003648635.1 Bacteroidota bacterium
AAAATTTAACATTATTATTTTTCCATAATAGTCAGATAATCGTTTATATTCTCCATTAGTGTTGGAAAGATAAAACGATGAAGCCTTCTCATTATCTCCTAACAGGTTTCTATCTTTTACTGCCTGATATGCTTTATCGCGTTCCTCTATTAAATAGTTGTAAATCAGTGTGTCTGATATTAAACTTTCATTAGTATGAATAAAATCATCAATTTTTTGCTTTCTATCGCTAAATTCTGCGGACGATAGTCTCAATAATTTCTTCTTACTATACAACATGGAGATTCTGGATGCGACAATATATGATAAGGCATCCTCTGACAGTTGGCCTTCCAAAAGGTCAATATTATCTTGAATGCTTTCCAAAGAGATCTGGAGTGTTACTGTTTGAGGCTGTATTAATGAATCGTATTTGTCAGGTTTTACTGAGACCAGAGTTCTAGTAGCATTATCCAACCAATAGTATTTCATGTTGCTAAAATCTATGTTTTTAGGGAAGTCTGGTTCTCTTGGGAAAAATTGTTTGTAGAATGCATATCTTTGATAGTACTGGCGCGCTTTAACAGTTTCTGCTTCGTATTTGATGTTAATTTTTTCCAGATCCACAAACCAGTTAGGTAAGGTGCCTTTTTTCCCCACCGCTTCTATTTCTTCTAATTCATGCTCGTACAATGAATCAATCATGGAATTGAAGTTGGCTATGCTTTGATTCTCCTTCGCCGCATATTTGTGGCGGTATCTGTCAAAGGTCAGATATTTCGAAATTGCGCCTGTTAGACCTTGAAAATTTATATCATCAGTCAGAGAATTATTTCCTGAGTAATCAATATTTACAATTAACGTGTCATTCGGAACGGCAAATAGAATAGCATGTCCTTTACCATCATACAGGTTAATATGGGTTGGATGATTTATTGTGATATCTTGAATGAAAGAAGTATCGGAGTTAATCTCATATGTCAGTCGCTCTTGACCAAGAGGTAAGGTTTGATTGTAGAAAAACATGAGATTCTTATCGGAACTGCAATTCTTAATGTTGTATATCACGTAAGTTACTTGCTCGGGTTTGAAATCCAGGTTAGGAGTCTCGACCTTCGTATCGCAACCCTGGGCCAGCATTGATATGATGAATATGAATAGAATAGAACTGATTGGCAAATGCCATTTCTCTTCAGGTGCCATGTTTGAAAATATGTATGTGATTTCCCCAATTGCTTCATATACATTGTATGTAGACTTTTTTTTTATTTTGATACTATGAAATTAATGGGGAAGGTGAACAATATCTTTACCGCTTTGCCTCTTTGTTTTCCGGGCTCCCAATCTGGTGAGGACATAACTACCCTTACCGCCTCCTTGTCCAGAGCAGGATTGACGCTCCTAACAACGTTTGCATCCACCACCTTTCCGTTCTTATCAACGGCAAATTGAACTATAACACGGCCCTCAGTACCGTTTTCGGCGGCTGTCTCCGGGAATTGGAGGTTTTGAGAAATATATTTACGGAACTCTGTTGCAGGTTCTCCGCCATTGAATGTGGGCATTTCTTCAACAATAAAAAATATTTCCTCATCTACAGGCGCGGTATTTGTCGGGCTATCAATTGTTTCGTCAGGCTGCTCAGTAGCCAGCACCATCTCATCTGCAACTATCTCCTGCATATTATCAATTGCAGGATCTTCTGGTATTTCACTACATGCAAAAACCAGGGTAAGAAGAATGATCATAGGAACCAGGAACAAAGGCTTAAACTTTGCTAATACCGAAGATTTATTTCTACACATCATTTTGATTCTTTTTTTAATTGTGGAGTTAAAACTACTGGTAACAACTAGAGGTGATAAACCAATAATCTGCTTCAAGAGTAGGGAATGATACGATGTTCGACTTGTGCTTCCGACTAAAACTCCATTGTCGGCCAAATACTCATGGGTATTTCTCAGAGCTCGCTTCAGGAACCACATAAATGGGTTGAACCAGAATATGGCGAGGAAGAATTCAACAAAAAGATTATCGTAGGTGTGCTTTTGCCTGATATGAATTCTTTCATGGATGATAATAGAACTTTTATCAGGACCATCTGGTAAGGCATCATTTATAAAGATGGTTTTTAAGAATGAAAATGGAGCTAGCTTTTGCTTCATATATACAATGGAGTATCCATCCTTATAAACCACTTCCCCCTTCTTCTTTAAGATCGTTACTCTTACAATACCCAGAATGGTTCTGGCAAAGAGAAGGGCAGCACCTATCAGATAAATAACAACAGCCAGGTCTTGCCAGTTAAACGATTGTTTGAGCCCGCTATCAGATCCAGCAGCAATTGTCACTGCAGGAATTCTTATAGTTTCTGCAACGCTCGAGATACCACCCAATGCGGAGACCCCATTGCCATTTTCAAAAAGACTAAGATTACCGAGAGGAAGTGTGAAAGCAATTATTATTGTGCTCAGCAAATAGAAGCGATTGAAGCGGAAATAAGTTTCCCTCCTTAGAAAAAGCCAGTACATGGTGAACATGATTGCCAGGCAGATTCCGGATTCATAAATGAAAACTACTAGATTATTTATCGTCATCTTTCTTTTCGTTTTCAGATTCTTCAGCGATCATTTTTGTAAGTTCCTCAAACTCTTTCGGACTGAGTTTCTCTTCCTTTGCAAGAAATGAAACCACACTCTCAATAGAATTATCAAAGTATTGAGTAAGTAAGCCTTTAAATTTTCGCCTGCGGTATTCTGCTTTTGAAACTAGCGGATAATACTCATGAGTTTTACCATATGGTTTATGGCTGACATAGCCTTTCTTTTCTAATATTCTGACAATTGAAGCTACAGTGGTGTAAGGCTGCTTGGAGTTTGGCAACTCACTCATAATGTCCCTTACCAATGCTTTGTTCAGGTCCCAAAGGATCTGCATTACTTCTTCTTCTTTCGCTGTTAATTCTTCCATAAAACAATATTACAACTTATTTCCCAGTAATATTACTACTACATACGTTATATTACGTAAAAATACGTAATATGGAATGGTTCCACGTTATTTGGTCCCTTGTTAAAAATCACCACCTTAGCGGATATGCGCCAAAATTCTCAGAACATATTGCGATTTCTTGCCTATAGTTTAATGTCAAGAACTTGTTAAAATCCTACACACAAAATATCCTGATTTAAGTTAGATCTATACTCAGGTGTGAAATCCATTTACGGCCATGAGACAAGAATGCTGGCTAATTAGGAATTGGAAAATAACTTTGATCGCATAATTTTCACTAAATTCGGTACCTCAATCCAAAATCCAGGATTCATGAAAACATTAATCCGTGTCGTACTGACCATCATGGCAGTGATGAGCGCACAATCATGTAATACATCAACATCAATGGAAGCACCAGTTGCTGCAAAGAAACCAAAAGAACTGACCATGCATGGTCATACCCGCGTCGACAACTATTACTGGCTAAGGGATCGTGAGAATCCTGAAGTAATCGCCTACCTGGAGGCAGAGAATGCCTACAGGGAGTCGCTAATGAAAGGAAGTGAACAGTTCCGGAAAGATCTTTTCGATGAGATTGTAAGTCGGATCAAACAGGACGATGAAAGTGTTCCTTATAAGGAGAATGGTTATTTCTATTATACCCGCTATGAAGAGGGCAAGGAGTATCCGATTTTTTGCAGGAGAAAAGGAACTATGGAAGCGCAGGAAGAAATCCTGGCCAATGTAAATGAGATGGCTGAAGGCTACAGTTATTATCAGGTGGGAGGCTTGAGTGTGAGTCCGGATAACCGTTATATGGCCCTGGGTATCGACACGGTGAGTCGAAGGAAGTATACCATTTATATCAAGGATCTGGAAACCGGCAAAATGCTGGAGGACCGGATTCCACTAACCACCGGCGGAGCATCCTGGGCTAGCGACAATAAAACGCTATTCTATACCCAGAAAGATGATGAGACCCTGAGGAGTAAAGCCATCTTCCGTCATGTGATGGGGACTATTGCATCAGAAGATGTATTGGTCTACGAGGAGACGGATGAGACTTTTGGAACAGGTGTATACAAAACCAAGTCTAAGGAATACATGGTTATAGCATGTTATAGTACCCTTACTACAGAGTTTCGATTTTTATCGGCCGATGATCCGGAAGGTGAATTCAAAGTGGTTCAGCCCAGAGTGCGGGGGCTGGAATACAACATTTCCCATTATGGGGATCATTTTTATATCATCACCAACCTGGATGCCACCAATTTCAGATTGATGAAGACAGCGGTGGACCGCACTGAAAAGGAGAACTGGGAAGAGGTGATCGCACATCGTCCGGATGTTTTCCTGGAAGGCCTTGAAATATTTGAGGATTACCTGGTGCTTGATGAGCGTCAAGAGGGTCTGACCAGGCTTCGTGTGATCCCCTGGGATGGCAGCGATGAACACTATATTAATATGGGAGAAGAGGTCTATACTGCCTCCATTTCAGTGAATCCGGATTTTAAAAGCGAGTTGCTGAGATATCGCTACTCATCTCTTACTACTCCAAATACAGTTCTCGACTATCATATGGACCTTAGGGAAAAGACTATCATGAAGCAGGATGAGGTGTTGGGTGGTACTTTTGATCCGGCCAACTATGAGGCCAGGCGGATCTACGCTACTGCCGATGATGGGAAGAAGATCCCCATGAGTGTTGTTTACCGAAAAGGAACAGAACTGAACGGGGCCAATCCAACCCTTCTTTACGGTTATGGTTCTTATGGAGCCACCATGGATCCCGGATTCAGATCCTACCGTCTTTCCCTGCTTGACAGAGGTTATGTCTTTGCCATAGCTCATATCCGGGGAAGCCAGATATATGGCCGGCCCTGGTATGAGGATGGCAAGCTCTTGAAGAAGATGAACACCTTCACTGACTTCAATGATTGTGCGGAGCACCTGATAAAAGAGAAATATACCAGTCCGGACCACCTGTATGCCATGGGTGGAAGTGCCGGTGGCCTGCTGATGGGAGCTGTTATCAACCTGCAACCGGAGCTGTATAATGGCGTTATAGCTGCAGTTCCTTTTGTGGACGTGATCACTACCATGTTGGATGAGGATATACCCCTGACTACCAGCGAGTATGATGAATGGGGAAACCCCAATGAGAAGAAGTATTACGACTACATGCTCAGCTATTCTCCCTACGACCAGGTGGAGGCTAAGGCCTATCCCAATCTGTTGGTAACAACCGGACTTCATGACAGCCAGGTGCAATATTGGGAGCCTGCTAAATGGGTAGCCAAATTACGTGAGATGAAGACTGATGATAATCAGCTGCTGATGTATTGCAACATGGAGACCGGTCATGGCGGTGCATCCGGAAGATTTGAACAATACAAGGAGACGGCCATGGAATATGCCTTCCTGTTTAGTCTCGAGGGAATAACAGAATAGCCCATGTTGCCAATTACGAGCAAGACGCAGTATAGAATTCTCTATGCCGACACCGACATGATGGGAGTGGTTTATTACGGAAATTATGGCCGACTGTATGAGATTGGACGTACCGAGATGATCAGAGGAATGGGTATGCCTTATATTGAGCTGGAGAAGTCGGGCATTGTTATGCCTATATTTTCAGTGGAAGCCAAATACCGGAAGGTGATCAGATATGATGAGCTGATTACCATTGAGACCACGGTCAAAGAAGTGCCTGCAGTCAGAATGGAATTTTTTACCCGAATCTTTAACGAAGATGGAGGTCTGGCTCATGAAGCCAAGGTCGTACTGGTGTTTATGGATATGAAAACCGGCCGTCCTGTAAGGGCGCCGGAAATGTTGACAAAGCTGCTGGAAAACTACTCTGGCTGAAGGGTGAGCAGTGTAATTTCAGGCCGAATACCCACCCGGCCTGGAAATCCCGTGTAACCCAGCCCCCTGTTCACATAGAGTTGCTGACCGTTTTTGGCATAGAGACCGGCCCAGTGCTTGTAAGTCCATTGAGAAGGACTCCACTTGAATTTTCCGATCTCAATTCCGAACTGCATTCCATGCGTATGCCCCGAAAGAGTCAGATCGATATTCTCTTTTTCATTTACCTGTAGATCCCAGTGGGAGGGATCATGTGAAAGCAGGATCTTGATATGGTCCGGGTTAATGCCTGACATGGCTTCTGGCAGGTCGCCCAATTGCGGAAAAGGCGGTTTCCCCCAGTTCTCCACACCGAGGATCACCAGAGTATCACCATTCAGAGAGATAGTCCGGTGTTCATTAAGCAAAAGATCAAAACCTGAGGCCCTGATCTGTGTTTTTACCCGCTCAAGGTTGGCAAGCTCTTCCTCTTTCGAATTCCAGCTGAAATAGGCGCCGTAATCATGGTTTCCAAGCACAGCAACTTTGCCCAGGGGTGCTGATAAGTCCTTGAGAATATCTACGAAGGGATCTACTTCCTCAGAGAAGTTATGGACCATATCGCCGGTGAAACAAATCAGGTCGGGTTCCAGGTTGTTTACCAGAGTCACTACCTTTTTGATATACCCGGGATGCCTGTAGAATCCAGCCAGGTGAATGTCAGAGAGCTGTACGATTCGGAGTCCATGGAAGGAATCCGGCAGGCTATTAATTT
>QMPQ01000205.1 GCA_003648635.1 Bacteroidota bacterium
ATTACTGTCGATAGATTAAAGAAGCGGGGGGATGTATCTCTACTCGAGATCTACCGAAAGATTTCCCCACAACTTAACGAACCGCTGCTTACGAGACCCGTACGGGCAGAATTCTAAGATAAAACCAAACTTTTATTGCACAAATCAAAATATGTTGTCAACTCTTTCCAATCATCCTTCTTGTCTTTTTCTTTTATTAGCTGCGTGTTAAGTGTAAAATTAATCGTTTTTCAATCCGGGCAAATCACTCTCTGAGTTTTTGTGACTCCAGAGTGCTTAGCCCTTAAGGCAGCTACCTAACGTTTACCCAAAGTTTTTACTCTACCCAAATAATATTTATCCAGCCTGCCTGAGTTTGACATATGGAGTACCTCTTTTGACTGTTGCAAAAACCCTTGTGATTAGCTTGAATTTTACAGCATTCATTACAGTTCCATGTTCTTTTCCTTCATCTGTTTTTCTTTTGTAATATAGTTTCAGTTCTGGATCATTTATTATTGCTGATCTCGCCCCATTGGTCAGATTAACCTTAATCCTTTTATTGGAAAGTTTAGAGACTCTCGTCTTGCCCAGAATACTGGTACCTGAGGAGTGCTCGAACGGGGCTATACCGGAATAGCAGGCGTATTTTCGAGCATCAGTAATGGAACTAAAGTTATTGGTGAATAAGATGAACATGACAGCATTAACCAGACCGATACCTGTAACACTTTTTGCAAGGATATAGTTACGTTCAATATCGAGATTCTCAGAGAGAATCGTCTTTATCTCTTTTTCAATCTGGGTGATATCTACAGTTAGAATATTGATTCTATTTTTCGCTCTCTCTATACAAGATCTGTTTTCTTTATAGTTTAATTCTTTCACTATTGTTTTGTCAATTGTCCTGGTCCTAACCAACCGTTCTCGTTCGTTGATTAAACTTCTTAACGTAAGCATGATCTTGGATGCAGCCCTGCTTGGCACCAGTTCATCTCTGTGCAAATAACAAAATCGAGCAATCTGGAATGCATCGATTTTGTCACTTTTTCCACGAGTCAAGCCCAATGACCTTTTATTATGGAGAGGTGATTCGAGGCAATAATGGGCCTTTTCAGTAATAAAGTTGACTAATGCCATACCATAGATACCCGTGCTTTCCATGCAAAACAGGGTGTGTTTGAGGACTACGTTTTGTTCTTTCAACCATTTCATGAGATTGTTAAATCCATCACTGTTGTTAAGGATTTGACAATAGGGGGATTTTTTTTGAAGTTCCTTTTTGTAAAGGACCACATCCAGTGTATTCTTTGCAATGTCAATACCAACAAACCATTTGTAATTCATATATTTACAATATTAAAGGTTAAACAATGGTTAGCCGAATTGTTGAATGCACTAATACCTTTAATAAGTCTGGAAACTTGAAATTCTAATTGGTCCCATTCAACAAAAAGAGTAAAGGACTGATTCCGCGCATTAGCCCAAAGCTAAGTGGTGTGACTAGTTCACCTTTACTCTTTCGGTTAACTATAACTATTCTTCTAAATTAATACTGTAAATCTAAAGGTGGTGTGAGAGCTTCTCCCTGTCAGTGTTTACTGACGGGGCGAGCTACTCGATTATGAGCATTTTTTCTGCTAAGAATCTTGATAATTTTGTTATACATAATTTCCGATATCGTCCACATGTTTCCTCCGCTGGTGTTCACAAACTGAATCACGACCGTATCAATATCCTTATGATAGCGTGCAATACTCTGGTACCCCGGCAATAAACCCGTATGTCCATATTCATAAATGGAGGAATAAATAGCCTGCTCTTCAACACTTAAAAGAGTGCCATCATTTAATGCTCTCAGGAATATTCCCACATCCTGTGCCGTGGCGACCATGGATCCCCCCGGACTTATGTAATCCAGCTCCTTTAGATCACCCTCATGCCCGGTGTAGTATCCATATCCACTGACCAATTCTTCCGGATTAACCTCACTAAGCAAATTGAATGTATGGGTCAGCCTTAGGGGATTCAGAATTTCCTCATTAATAAATTGATGGTGGCTATATCCCAGCGCCTGGTCCAGGATATTACCAATCAACAGGTAATTGGTATTGGAATATCGGTAGCGGGTGTCAGGATTAAAATCGGCGGGTTTGTCCAATGCAAATTCTAAATAATCAGGTAGCTCCGACGGAGGATCGAACCAGGGGAATTCGGGATCGTCTGTGAAATTAGGTAAGCCGCTCCGGTGTTGCAGCATCATTCTCAGGGTGATCTGGTCTGCATTTTCGATTCTCCCAATAAGATCAGGCAGGTAATCGGCGAGGGTCTTATCCAGTGATAACCTCTTGTCATTAACCAGTTTAGCGGCTGCAACGGCTATATACAACTTGCTTATACTGGCAATCTTGAATAAGGAATGCGGGTCGGCTGGGACGTGGTTCTCTCTGTTTTTCCAGCCAACCGTGTAAAATGCCGGTGCCTCACCCGGCTGATCTACATACACAACGATACCAAACATCCCCTGATCAGGAGCCTTATCTACCTGTTCCTGAATACTATCTGGCAGTGGCGTCCACCACGCACTTACCAGAATCCATGGCACGAAAAGCATGGAGATTATGGTTGCAACAGGCAATACTACTCGAAGTATTCGTTTTATTTTTGTTTTATTCATTTCATTTTATTCAGACTGAAAGTTTCATTTTCTATGATTTGCTTTTGGAAGATGATTTTCGGAACCCACTGTATATTAGCCAGAAAGCCAGCAGAATTTCTGCAAGGGCCATGGGCAGGGCAAGAATATTCTCAACCGAACTTATGACTCTGGTATCGAACAAACTCAACTGACGCATGAAAGGAAGCAATGTATAACTGGCCCCTCCGAAATACAATAGATAGCCTAAGAGCCAATGAACAGACTTTGATTTAAGCGTTAAATAACCCAGGCCAATCAGGTGTAATCCGAAAATTATAAGACCAATAGACCAGAGTTTTTCAAACTGTTGAAAATGAGATGCGGTTTCAGATGCGATTAGCTGGTCTGAAAGAGGGTCAGCCAAAGATAAGACAGGAATTATTTTAAATAGCTGTATTACCGCAATCCCCAGTATCAGGGTATATACAATTCTTATGGAAGCAGTTATCATTGATATGTCTTTTGATATACTACGAAAGAAGAAATACAATGCGATTGCTACTATAATGTCAGTAATAAAAATTATACTCCAACCACACAATTCTGCAATAAATAGTGATTTATTAGCCACCAGATTCTGTACAGTAATTTCGGGTGAATCTACGACCAGATTAGTATGAGCGTATCCAAAAGTGAAACCCGCGACAATGGCCATAATGATCAATGAAATTCCTGCAATAATTCCCTGTTTTTTCTTATTGTTTCGCATTTCAGAATATTTTTATTTTTTTATATGACGCAAAAAAATTGATTTTGTTCTCAACCTTAGCTGTTTATGAAGGCAGAGGATCGGCAGGTTCCGTTGTAATTTTTGTTTCACGGGTTTTATTGAACTTCCATTTTAAGCCAAACAAAGGCCTCAGAAATCCGATTCTCCAGATAATGAATTCATAAATCAGGTAACTCACGGTACCAGTGAACACAAGGATTGAAATGAATTTCACAAATACAGGTATTTCCAGGGGTAGAATGATCATGGCCCCGGCGTATAATACAAACATGTGGATAATGTATATGGGGTAGGCCGCCTGACTTAAGTAGCTTAAAGCAGCGCCAGGCCTGTTCAGGTATTTGTACCCGAACCCGAAAACCGCAAAGATCCAGCAATTGGATTCAATGGCAACGAGATAGCCGGGCGATTTCAGTTGAAATACCATCAGGCGGACCATATAGAAAGCTGCAGCCAGACCAAGGTAAAGCCACCTCCATTTCAGAACGGTTTGCCAGAATGTCTTCCCGCTGTACACCAAAAGAAAACCGAAAAAGAAAGCCAAAAGTCCGAGGAAGAAGCCATGCCAGGTCTGGGCATACATTTCAAAAACCTGGGGTTTGACCAGGATGGTTTCAAGAATGAAAAAGGCCGATATGGACAGTGGCCCTATGGGATGACTCATAAAGGTTGATATGCCTCTCCAGAATCGGCCCTCCTCGATTTTCTTCAGGTAATAGAAGAGGGGCAGCAGGATGAGAACATACCCGAAAATATTTCCCAGGAACCACAAATGCGCCGGATGAGCAAAATAGCCCAAAGGAAGATGGTAGTATTCCTGAAAAACCAGGAAATGCAATGGAACAATCGCAATCATTCCAAAGAGGAAGGGTAGAAGAATACGCTTGCTACGCTCCAACAACAACTCCTTCCAGTTTCGTTTCCTGATGGCAAAATAAACACCCATGCCGGAAACATAGAACAGGAGAGGGATCCGCCAGACGTTCAGCATGGTCATTGGTTTCCACAGAGGTTCCATCAGCTCGTCACTCCTGATAAATCCAATCATCATGGCCCAGGGCTGGAAAATGATGGCGATATGATAGATAAGAAGCAGTCCGATCGCAATCACCCGCAGCCAGTCTATATCGTATCTTCTTTCAGTTGTCATAGGAATTTTTGTTTCAGTGTTTACTTACTGCAACATCATTGTGATTACAGGACGGGTCTTTTCGAGCTGTGCCATGTCCAGTTGCAGGCCCATTGGCTCTAACTGTTGCTGGATCATTTCATAGATCGGCTTCATATCGGAAAATGGTCCCATAACGGTTTCCCTGGGAGTGGCTCCGAAATTATTTTTGAGAGTCTTATCCGCATTGGCATCGAGCAGCATTTGTACGATCTCCACCCGGCAAAAGAAGGCGGCAGCATGTAGCGGTGTAGTGCCATCATTATTAGTGATTGTCAAATCTGCACCGGCATCGATCAGCATTATGGCGATTTCCGTATTACCAAATGTGGCTGCAGAAACTAATGGGGTGGAGCCACTAAAGGGTTCTTTCATATTGATATCCGTACCTGCCTCGATATGTTGCCTGACCGCTTGCGGGTTATTGTACAATACTGCAGAATGAATGTCCATTTCAGGAGCGATGGCGCTGGTTTTTTTGTTGGTGCCGTTGGTTTGGCTGCAGGCCGGTAACAGAATGGCCAACATTGCCAGGTTCATAAGCACTTTAGGAGAATTGTGTTTAATTGTTTTCATTATCTTAATTTTTAGTATTTTGAATTTGTTTCTTACAAAGGTGGGGCAGGGAGGAAGGCAGTACTTATAAGCTATGCAGCTAAAAGTATAAGGTTTTATTCCTGCATTAAACTTATGGCGCAGAGATAAAACTTATGGCGCAGGAGGAAAACATAACCCGGGTATGGGAGCAGCAACATAGTGCACGTTTGAGATAAAATGCTCAAATTCACCAGGACAAAAAAACAGGATGTCGGACCATACAGCCAACAGCGAGGATTTTCTAAGTCAGGCAACTGCAGTTATTGTCGAAAAAGCTGCGGACGATCAGTTTGGTGTGTCCGAGTTGGCAGAAGCCCTGAATATGAGCCGCTCCAACCTGCTCAGGAAGATAAGGAGTGCTGCCAGTCTGTCGGCAAGTCAGTTTATCCGCCAGGTGCGACTGGAGATTGCCATGGACATGCTGAAGGAAACATCAGATACCGTTTCTGAGATTTCGTACAAAGTAGGATTCGGCAGTGTATCCTATTTTATCAAGAGCTTCAGGGAGCAATACGGTTTTTCACCGGGTGAGGCGGGTAGACAGAAGCCTGAAAAGAGTGAGATTTCCGGTAAGGAAGAGCCTGGTCAACAAGTAGCAAGCTCCATAGGCTTATCCGGATTCTACAAGGAACTAAAGCGAAGAAAAGTAACTCGTGTGATCACCGTTTATGCTGCTGCATTTGTGATCCTGGAGTTACTATCCATTGTGGTCGAGCCCTTACGACTTCCCGAATGGACTCTCTCCATGGTCATTGTATTGCTTGTAATCGGTTTTGTACTTGCAGTGGTACTTTCGTGGATCTATGATGTGAGTCCTGATGGAGGATGGGAGAAGACCAGACCGGCCAATCCCTCTAACGAGCAAAAAGGCAGAGGAGAGACCAAGAGCTGGAAAATCGCAAGTTTTTTAAGCTTTGTTGTGATTGCTGTTTTGATTGTGCTCAACCTGACGGGACGCCAGAACCGGCAACAGGTAAGCTCGGAACTGGAGAAGTCCATAGCAGTTTTGCCATTCAAGAATGAGAGCAGTGATTCCTCCAACCTCTATTTTGTAAATGGACTGATGGAGTCGACCCTGAACAACCTTCAGAAAATAAAAGATTTACGGGTGATCAGCCGATCCTCGGTGGAAAAATACAGAAACACCGATAAGACCATCCCCGAAATAGCCGAAGAGCTCAACGTCAGTTACTTTGTAGAAGGCAGTGGCCAGAAGGTAGGAGACCGGGTACTACTCAATATCCAGTTGATTGAGGCTTCAGGTGACCGGCATCTCTGGGCGGAGCAGTATAACCGGGAAGTCGAGGATATTTTTGCCCTGCAGAATGAGGTTGCAAAGGAAATTGCAAGTGCCATAGAGGCGATCGTGACTCCGGCCGAACTTGAGCAGATCGTGAAGAAACCAACCGAAAACCTGTTG
>QMPQ01000206.1 GCA_003648635.1 Bacteroidota bacterium
ACCACCATCCCCTCCTCCACTTCGAAAGAAGCCTTCTCCCCGTTGATTTTCAATTCAGGATTACTGCACCACCCGGGAATCCTTAGATGCAGGGAAAAGCTTACCGGATTCTTTGAAGAGATAAGTAGACGGATCTTATCTTCGAAGGGATAGCTGGTCTCCTCACGAATAGTCACTTCCTCTCCACCTGCTACCCTGGCTGTTATGTTACATGGAGCATATACCACCGCCGCCAGTCCGCCACCATCCGTGGCATACCAGAGGTGCGAAACCAGTTTTGGCCAGCCCTGGTGCAGGTTGCAGGTACAGCAGGGATAGCCTGTCAGGAGGCCATAGCAGAGATCGGTGTGCCCATGATGATCCTCCTCATAGAAGTTGTGACGGTGCCTGGTCAGCATCACCTGGTTGGCCTGCTGAAAATATTGCCGGGAAGTGAAATCATCTGTAACCTGTGTGGGCAGCGCATTGTAGGCAATCTTTTCCAGGTGGTCCATCAAGTCAGGTCTGCCCGATATAGCAATCATTTTCTCCAGCGAATACATCAGTTCCACTACCGAGCAAAGCTCGATGCCCTGTGTGGGATCGTTCCCGTGCATGGGCTCATCCCCGCCATACATCCCCTGGGGCTGGCCATGATACAGACGGATATCGCTCATGGCCTTCTCCACTGCTTTCAGATAGCGCGGATCCGGATCCTGCTGGTAACGGATCATAGGCTCCTTGATCCCCTGGGCCAGGTTGACACAGTGAAAACTCTGCAACTGTCTGGTGTGCAGTCGGGAGATCAGCTCCTGATCGAAAGGATAACGGTTTTGAGTGTTGTAGGGGTAGAGGTGATCCAGATCACTCCCCTTATAACAATCCTCATTCAGGAAAACCTCCGTCCACGGAAAGGTCTGTTCATGCAGAAGATCTCCCAGCTCCAGCAGAAAAGATTCCCCGGTCAGGTTATAGAGCCAGTGTACCACCATCAGGTTATCCCCTCCTCTTCGGTTGGCCCAGAAGGTCCAGTTATCCAGGGGAGTTTCCGGTAATTCATTCAGCTGGAACCTGAAATAATCCAGCATCAGATCGATTACCCGTTCATCGCCCGACACTTCGTAATACTGCTGCAGGACCTTTAACATCACCATCTTGGGCCACCAGTCCTGTCGCATAGTTTTTTGAAGTCCGGCTTCCGCCTCGGGTGCCTCTTCGAATGGGACCGGTCCAAAATATCCGGTTTCGGTCTGACTGTTTAAGGTCCATTCGATCCAGGGCATGGCCTTTTCCTTCAGGCCCTCATCCTCCAGTAACCATGCAAGGGGTACCAATCCGTCCAACCAGTAAACTCCTCGCTCCCAACCGTCACCATCACCGCCCAGCCAGCCATTTCGTTCCCCCACCACAGACGGGTACCACTCATCGAGATGACCGGTCATTCCGTCCCGCATCAACTCCAGCTGGTGCAACAACCAGCCTTCGGGCCGGATGGTGCCCAGAGGTAGTTCAATATACTTCTTGGGATGAAGGGGCGCGAGGTTCTGCAGGTAGAGCGTTTTCTGCTGCGGTAGCTTGTTCTGCTGGTCGAGCTTGTTCTGTTCTGTGGGTGCTTCGCTGCAGGATGCAACAAAGAGCGCCAATAACAAAAGGGAAATCCTGGTTTTCATGTTTCGGAGATTTGGACTCCAAAAGTTAAGCTAAAATTTCAGTCATTTTAACAGGGCGGTTCTCTTCAACGGATTTTTTTGCTGCCAGTCCCATGGCAATTGAAATCAATCCATCCTCTCCGTCCACAGGCATGGCACTGCCCGAAACCAGTGCATCGATAAATTCCCGGATCTCCTGATTGTAGGAAGCGTCGTATCGCTCCAGAAAGAAGTGCAATGGCAGGTCGCCCGATACCCCTGTCTCCGTATATAGTTTATGATTGTTTGGGAAATTATTCTCGGCCTGGACCATTCCCTTGCTTCCAAATACTTCCAGGCGCTGATCGTATCCATAGGCTGCCTTTCTGCAATTGTCGATCACGGCCATGGAATCATCTTCAAAGGTGAGGGTTATCACTGCGGTATCCACATCTCCGGCCTGTGCAATCTCAGGATCTACTTTGACAGTTGCTTTTGCATATACTTCTTTAACACGCTTTCCTGAAATATAACGTGCCATATCGAAATCATGGATGGTCATATCCAGGAACATTCCTCCCGAGCTCTTAATATAGGAGACAGGGGGTGGACCCGGATCGCGACTGGTGATTTTAATGATTTGCGGATCGCCTACCGCATCGTTTTCTACCAGAGCTTTGATTTTTTTGAATTCGGGATCAAATCGGCGGTTAAAGCCAAGCATCAGATGAACTCCCTCTTTTTTCACTACCTCCAGTACTTCCTGAACACGCTCCAGAGAAAGATCCAGGGGTTTTTCGCAAAAAATCTGCACCCCTGCCCTGGCTGCCTGAATCACATAATCGGCATGTGTATCGGTGGGTGAACAGATCACAACAGCATCCAGATCTGGGACGTCCAGCAATTCTTCAAAGGTTTTAACAAAAACTGGAACATTAAACTCATCTGCGATAGCTTTGGATTCATCAAATACATCCATGGCTGCGACAACCTTGATCTCACTGAAGTTCCGTGCTAAATTCTTAAGGTGAATTTTTCCTATGCGGCCCAGACCGGCGACCGCCACATTTATTGTTTCCATTATTCTTTTTTTTGTAGGTGCTATAATCCCAATGATTTTATGTAATTCCTGTTGTTGTTGGCACATTTCTTTGGGGAACCCATGCCGGGTAATACGTCCTGCTCCACCACGATCCATCCATCGTATCCTTTACTGTTCAGCAAATTAACGATGGCTTGAAAATCCACATTCCCCTTTCCCAGTTCGCAGAAAATACCTGTCTCCACCGATTTAAAATAGTCGTATGCATTTTCCCTGGCATCCTGGCCCACTCTGGGATCAAAATCCTTAAAATGAACATGCCAGATCCTGGAGTAATACTTCTCCAGGACTTCCACCGGATCCCCTCCCCCAAAGGCATAATGTCCCATGTCGAGGCACAAACCCAGAGTTTCAGGATCGCTAAGCTCCATCAACCTGGCAACTTCCTGCGGGGTTTCCACATAGCCGCCGCAATGATGATGAAATACGGTACGCATCCCATAGCGTTCTTTGACCGCCCGGGCCACCTGCTCTGCACCTGAGGCAAAGGTGCGCCACTGCTCCTCACTCAAACCCATGGAGGGTGTGATTCGCCCTGCATTCCTGGTGCGCTCCTCCACCGAGCCATTCTCATCGGCCAGGACAATGAAGGCCTCTGTAAAACCAGCATCGTACATTAGTCCGGCTGTTTTAAGAGCCATTTCAATGCCCGTTTCATGGGCTTCACTCCTGGCCATGGCCACCGGAACAAAGGCTCCAAGAAGCTCCAGGTGCCTGTTGCTCAGAACCTTATTCAATTCTGCCGGAGTGCTGGGCATAAAGCCCCAGTCGCCCAGTTCGGTTCCGGCATACCCGGTCTCGGCCATTTCATCCAGTTCCTGCTGGTACCCTAATGATTTGCCTTCCAGTTCGAATTCTAATGCACCCCAGGAACAGGGTGCGTTGGCTACTTGTATCATCTTGCTGCTTATATGATTTAAAATTTACGTGTCCATTCTTTGGGCCATCGTTCGATCACCACTTTTGTCTGGGTAAAAAACTCGATGGCATGCCGCCCCTGTCCATGCAGGTCACCAAAGAAACTATCGTTCCAGCCACTAAAAGGAAACTGTGCCATGGGAGCAGCAACGCCAATATTGATCCCAATATTTCCGGCTTTGGCCCTGTTCCGGAAAGTGCGCGCATTCAATCCGCTTGATGTGAAGAGGCAGGCCATGTTACCGTAGTTATTTCCATTGACAACTTCTATAGCCTGATCCAGCGATTCCATGGTAAGCAGGCTCATTACCGGACCAAATATCTCCGTTTTGATTAGTTCTCCATCCGGGGCCACATTTTCAAGAATGGTAGGCTTGATAAAGTTCCCCTTTTCGTAGCCACTTATGGAAGCCCCCCGGCCATCCAGGAGTAAACTCGCCCCTTCGGCCAGGCCCTTTTCAATGAGCTGCTCGATCCGTGCTTTACTTTCGGGGGTGATAAGCGGACCCATCTCAACGCCTTCATCCAGACCAAAGCCGGTGACCTTATTTTTTGCCGCTTCAAGTAGTGCTTCTTTGACAAATCCTTTTGTATCACCAACCGTAATAATATTTGACGCAGCCAAACAGCGCTGTCCAGCGCAACCATAGACGCTGTCTGCTATTATTTTGGCAGTCATTTCAATATCCGCATCGGGCATGATAATAACAGGATTCTTTGCCCCACCCTGTGCCTGCACCCGCTTGCCATTGGCAGCACCACGCTGATAAATATACCTGGCAACAGAAGTGGATCCCACAAAGCTGATGGCCCTCACCTCCCGGTGATCCAGCAACGCATCCACACTTTCCTTCCCTCCATGTACCAGGTTCACCAGCCCTTTTGGAAGATCCAGCTTATCGATGAGTTCAAAAACCTTCATCATGGTGAGTGGGACTTTTTCTGAGGGCTTCAGGATAAAACTGTTACCGCAGGCAATGGCATAGGGTAAGAACCAGAAGGGAATCATACCGGGAAAATTGAAGGGTGAGATACAGGCACTGACCCCCACGGGCTGACGAATCATAAACTCATCTATGCCGCTTGCAATGTTTTCTGAGAATTCGCTTTGCATTAAGGTGGGAGTGGCACAGGCGGTTTCAACATTCTCTATGCCGCGTTGCATTTCTGCCACCGATTCAGCATAACTTTTGCCACACTCCAGGGTAATTAGCCTGGCAATTTCCTCCGTATGTGCTTCAAGTAAGAGCTTTAGTTTATATAGCGGCTGCACCCGGCGCATAACAGGCATATGGCGCCATTCATTTAAAGCCTCACTGGCAGCAGCTACTGCATCCTCAATATCCGAAGCTGTTTTCACACCGAAAGGAACCCTGGCCAGCACTTCCTGATTGGCAGGATTGATAACATCTATTGTTTCCTTCTCTTTGCTTTCAATCCATCGCCCCTTGATATAATTCTTCAGTATTTCCATGATTCATTAATTGATTGATTTCTTTTAGACTAAACCCGCCCAAGCAGAACATATATAAGTATGGTGATTACTACCAGCACTGCAGACAGGTGCTTTGCATATTTCCATTGCACCATTTCCAAATTTATGGCTGCTGTTCTGATTCCAAAATTTTTACGAGGATAGAAATAGGAGACCGAAAACATGATAATCACATTCAGCACAAATTCAATCCCCCAGTTATGAATAAAATGTATATCCACTTTCAATATAAAAGTGGTGACGATGTAATATACCAGCCCAAAGATCAAAGCAGTCTTGGCTCCCACCGCTGAAACCTTCTTCATGAAAAAACCGGCCAGCATGATGGAAGCAATTGGAATAAAAAAGATGCCATTCAACTGCTGCAGAAGCTGGTACAGGCCATCCGGTGCCTTTGCCACCAGGGGTGCAGCCAGAATGGCGAAAATTGCAAGAACCGAAGAAACCGACCGGCCGACCCAGACCAGGCGTTTTTCTTTCACATCCTTTTTAATCAGACGCTTGTATACGTCCAAACTGAAAATTGTAGCTGCACTGTTTAAGACGCTGTTAAAAGTACTTAGCACTGCACCCATGACAACAGCCGCGAAAAATCCGGACAAACCCAGGGGCAATACTTTTTTCACCAGGGCAGGGTAAATGAGATCCTGCTCATCGTACAAAGAGTCACCATAATAATAGAACCCAATCACCCCGGGCAATATGATGATAATGGGAACCAGTATTTTTAAAACACCCGTAAACAATAAGCCTTTCTGCGCTTCCACCAGGTTTTTGGCTCCAAGAGCTCTCTGAATAATGGTCTGGTTCATTCCCCAAAAATAGAGCTGGTTAATTATCAGGCCTGTAAAAAGTACTCCAAACGGCATGACCGAATCTTTTGCCCCGATCACATTGAACTTCTCAGGAGCATTTTCAAACACTTTTGTCAGGCCAGAAATGGGATTGCCATCACCAATGGCGATAAGGGCAATAAGGGGAACCAGGATACCTCCGATCAACAGTCCGTAGCCATTGATGGTGTCGGAGACTGCTACCGCTTTCAGACCTCCAAAGATGGCGTATAAGGAGCCTATCAGGCCAATGGCAACTACTGTGATCCACAACCCCTGTGCCTGGGAAACGCCCAGATTCTCGGAGACATTGAAAATGCTTTCAAGATTAATAGCCCCCGTGTAAAGAACTATAGGTAAGAGCGTTACCACAAAGGCAACCACCAGGAAAAGCGCCACCAGGCTTCTGGTAAGTCCGTCGAAGCGTTTTTCGAGATACTCCGGGATGGTTGTTAAACCCAGCTTCAGGTATTTTGGAATGAAAAACATGGCCGCAACCACAAGTGCCAGTGCAGAGGTTACCTCCCAGCCAATAATAATGAAGCCATTTTTATAGGAGGAGCCATTCATTCCGATGAGATGTTCGGTGGAAATATTGGTCAGCAGC
>QMPQ01000207.1 GCA_003648635.1 Bacteroidota bacterium
AACCTAAAATATATTCATATGAAACGGATTATTTTGATATTGATCTGGGGCCTTGGCACAATGATATTGGCAACAGGGCAGGAACAGCAGGCTGGAGAGCTGTTAAGCAAAGCTGTGTATGAGGAAGAAGTAAACGGTGAACTCGAAAAGGCGATTGAGGGGTATCAAACGATCATCACAGAGTTTCCGGATAACAGGCCGGTTGCAGCAAAAGCATATTTTCGTATGGGAATGTGTTATGAAAAGTTGGGTTTACAAGAAGCTCAAAAGGCTTACAGGGCAGTTGTAAATAACTATCCTGACCAACAGGGTGAAGTTGCCCTGGCAAAGGAAAGGCTTTCTCAATTACTACTTTTGGCTGAAAAAGTTTCGAAAACTCCCTTTACACCAAAATTTACAAAGATAGAAATCCCAACAAAACCTGGTAATGGAGTTTTATCTCCTGATGGTAAGACACTTGCATATATCTCCGACAAAGCTCTGTGGATTGTACCAGTCCACGGAAAAACCAATCAGAATATTGCGGGAGAGCCGGTCAGGTTGACTGAATATATGGATGCCTGGGATCTTGCAAACATGTGCGCAGTATGGTCCGCAAACGGCAAATGGCTGGCTTTTTATGCAACTGAGAACCGGGAAGAGGTTATATACATAGTTTCAGCAAATGGAGGCAAGCCGGTTAAAGTACCGATTAATCAGCAACGACCTGATATAGGTGGTTACGATTACCGTATGAGCTTATCTCCCGACGGCAAATTGCTGGCATTTGTTGATTGTGATCAAAACAATATTCCCTCCATTCATACAGCCCCTACGGATGGCGGTTCACCAATAAGGCTGACCGGTTCAGGATTCAGAGAACCATCATTTTCACCTGATGGAAGATTTATTACAATTGTCAAAATTGATATGAAAAACAGATTGGGGGATGAAATATATGTAATTCCAGCCACAGGTGGGGATCCGGTACTGATCAGCGACGATGCTGGTGCCGTAAAAAGCCCGGTCTGGTCTCCTGATGGATCAATGATAGCTTTTCTCGCCAGAAAATATGAAAAGGGCTATAATAACGCTAGTAATGAATTATGGATTGCAGCTGTTGACAAGAAGGGCGAACCTACTGGTTTAATCACTAGAACAGAACTAAATAATTCAACGGTATCAATGTTAGCCGGATGGAGCCCTGACAATAAAATTGGCATTTGGCTATCAACGCCCGATAAGACTTTGTTATATACGGTTCCATCAACAGGCGGTCAGGCCATGCAGGTGACGACAAAAGGCAGCTGGATGCCAAGCTGGTCACCTAATGGTAAGTACCTGTATTTTGACGGAATAAACACCGATCAATTGGGAGGTTTGGAATCCGTACCTGTTACAGGAGGTAAAGTGTCAAGAAGTCCCATCAACTCGAAATATCAACTGCAACCTGCAATGCCGACCGGCGGAATATCAATTTCCCCTGATGGTGAGAAAATTGTATTTGTTGGCTTTTACTCGGATATTGATGAACCGGAAATTCAGAAAAAGCTGAAAGGAACCCATATCATGGTCATTCCGGTTAAGGGAGGCAACCCGATAAAATTAACAACAAATCCTTTATTAGATTTATCAGACGCATATCCTGTATGGTCTCCGGATGGCAGGAACATTGCGTTTTTACGCCTGGAAAATAAAACTGAAAACAATAAAATCGAGTCTTTCACAAATATTTATACAATTCCTGCTGACGGGGGTACACCAAAGAAAGTTTCATCGGTAAATGATATAGTAACCTATGGCAGAATAGACTGGTCCCCGGATGGAAAATGGATTGGCTTTTTTTCAGCAGATAAAACAATTAAAATAATTCCTGCAGGAGGTGGAAATTCAAAAGTTGTGGTAAATGATGTTGATGCTCATCTCCATTTCGGACTTTCATTTTCACCTGAAGGTGATAAAATCACCTATTCCAATAAGGAAAAGCTTTACGTGGTTGATTTAAATACTGGAAATGCAGAAGAAATCAGGACAGGATTAGATGCATTACCCACAATGCCTGACTGGTCGCCTGATGGAAGTAAAATAGCTTTCTGTGCTTTCAGTGAGGGAGAAACTGATCTGTGGTTCATGGAAGATTTCCTTCCACTTGAAGATCTTCCACAAA
This sequence comes from Bacteroidota bacterium, assembly GCA_003648635.1. Taxonomy (GTDB): domain Bacteria; phylum Bacteroidota; class Bacteroidia; order Bacteroidales. Next base: position 2,147 of record QMPQ01000207.1, read on the forward strand.
GAAATGAAACAGAGGATTTTATGATTCGCAAGGTCATTGATGGCACTGGAGCAGGATTTGTTGGTGGGAATCCCTCCCCTGATGGAAAGTATTTTGCTTTTGTAGACTGGTCAACATATCCTAATGATATTGTAATAAAAGAAATTGGGACTAAAAAAGAGATTCACCTTAAGAATCAAACCGATTTAAATTATGAAGGGGATACAGGGGATCCTTATTTTCCCATTTGGTCGCCAGACTCAAAGAAGATCGCTTATACCTGGGAAAACGAAGATGAAAATTTTTATGAACTTCGTGTTATTGAGATTGATAATTCGGAACCGGATGTTCTTATCAGAGTTAGTTACCGTGAAGGCTGGGTACAAGCAGAAGATTGGTCGCCGGATGGGCAACATATTCTGGTTCAGCTCACCAAAAATGGACAAGATCAAATAGGTCTAATTTCGATCAAGGATGGCTCTTTTAAACAGCTTAAGGAATTTGATGGTTCCAATCCAGCTTCAGTCAGATTTTCTCCCGATGGACATCATATCGCATATGATTTTTCACCAAACAAAGAGACCACCAATAATGACATTTATATTCTTTCTATAGATGGAAAACGGGAATCCAAACTTACTTCTCATCCTTCCCATGATTATCTCTTAGATTGGACGCCATCCGGGATGGAAATACTTTTTGCCAGTGACCGTACAGGAACGACGGATATGTGGAGCATCTCATTTGATGGGGTAACACCCCAGGAAAAGCCGAAACTAATCAAGAAAAACGTTGGATTAATTATGCCACTCGGTTCTACAAATATTGGTTCTCTTTACTTCAGCACCCCTGGCTCGTGGTGGGACATTTACACAGTAACAATTGATCCAGAGACAGGAAAAGTTACAACGCCGCCGATGGAAGTACCACTACCTTATCAGGGTTATAACAGGCGTCCGACATGGTCTCCAAATGGTAAATATCTCGTGTATGTTTCTGATCTTGGAGAACTACGGCGTCCTAATATCCTGTCCATCTATACAAAAGAAACAGGATCATCAAAAGAATTAATTCAAAAGGAAACATACATAATTCCACGCTGGTTTCCAGATAGTCAGTCTATCCTGGTGAATCAAACTGATGTGATAAAAATAGCGACCGGTGAAATAACACCTTTTATTAAATTAGAACAAGATGCAGGAGTATACAGCTTAAACATTTCTTCTGATAAGAAGTACATTTATTATACGATTCGAGATAAGAACTGGAAGATACACTCCATAATTCGCCGGAATTTGGAAAGCGAGGAGGAAAACGAATTGTATCGTACTAATGATGCTAACCTCACAATGGCACTTTCACCTGATGGCATGAAACTGGCTGTAATGTCATTGCACAATAAAGATACCCGGATTTTGAAAATATTATCCACAATGGATAGCTCAGAAAAAATAATCTATACGTACAAACATAAAGAGTTTGGGTACAAAAGCATAGCATGGTCTCCCGATGGAAAATATATATATTTCTCCGAAAGAACAGGTTCTGAGGAAAAAAGGCCAGATGAGCTATGTCGTATTCCAGCCACAGGAGGTGACATTGAAAATCTTGGAGTAAATATGCATTTATTTACAGATATTTCTATCCATCCTGATGGACGACTTATCACATTTGCTTCTTTTGTTGGCCTGGAAAAACCCGGAAGAGTCTGGGTAATGGAAAATTTTCTTCCAGCAACTAAATAGAGTAAGCCAATTCATAACATCCCGGTTGTTCTGCCTGAAGGCGGATCACCGGGTGTGTTCTTTTTTAGTGGGCTCGCGACTTCAAAACGACAGCTAGTATTCCCAATTCTTTTCAATCCACTTCCCCTTTTAGAGATACTGAAGTATGGATAATGGAAAACTTCCTTCCATTAACTGAATAGAATATCATAAGCATTTGAAAATATTGTTATTAACAGCATTATGTCATAATTTTACGCTACCCCTGGATAAATTACAATTCCTTGACAATTGACCGGGCGGAAATTCTTACCATAGTGTTGTTAAACTATTCGCTCAGATTGAGCAAAAAAGGATGAAGCTGTTTCCAAGCGTACTACGCAGGAAAAGAGGAGTTGTCTTCTTTGTAGCCGCCTTTATGTTACCCCTTCTTTTTGTAGTGGTTGTAAGCATCGACACCTTTTCGAAACGGCAAACAACGACCCGGAATCTTTTGGAATTCAACCTCTGGCTCTCCGTACGATCTGCCCTGGATCATCTGGAGGCACAATTCATTGAAATAGAAAATGAATGGTTGAATGCTGAATATTTAAGCAACATACTAAGGGGTGACAGCCTTGAGCTAATCGATACAAGCCCCGGCATTTTTCTCATTGATCAGGAATTTCAGATTGTATATCCTGAAACGGCTGAAGACGGGGATCCTTATTCATTAACTTTCAATAGAAGCTGGAATTCTGATTACAGCTTATATATGGGCAGGGCAGAGGCAGAAGAACTTGCCAGACGGAATTATTCGAATGCCGCCACGCATTACCTGGAGGGTCTGGGTGTGGCTGAAACAGCTCAACAAGAAGCCCTGGCCATCGAAGGTCTGGCCCGGTCCAACATGGCTGGTCAAAATTACCAGCAGGCTATCCGGTATTATCAATTGCTCAAAAATGGATACAGTCAGACAGGAAATATGGGAGGTCACCCTTATGGTATTTCTGCACCCCTTCAGCTTCACACCATCGGAACCCTCACCGGGGAGGAAGTTTTTGGTCCTGATTCTTTGCTTGCAACATATCACCTGATAAGGGACGGGAACTGGCTGATTAGCTCCTCTTCCTATTTCTTTTTTAAGGCAACGTATGAATCCATTCTGAATATTGAAACTGAATCGGAAGTCTCCCGGTTTGAAAGAATCCTGAATTTCAACCAGTTTCTGGGCGACTTTGTAATCCCGGCGATCAAAGAAAGATCTTGGTTTTCAGAGCTTAACAAAACCGTTGAGATCAGGAGGACTTATATGCAGACCGGTGATGCCCAATACCTGGTGAGTTTCAAAGAGATGCGAATCCCTGATACGGACAGGCTGTATTTTGGAGGCATTCGCTGGAACCTGGACACGGTGATTTCCAGGATGATGCCACCCCTGCTGGCTGATTTGACGGAAGAAACAGGACTGGAATTGTTGCTGGTTCACCCCAGTAATACAGAGCTCTCCATTGTTGAGGGCGCACCAATACCTGAGGAGTCTCTCACCCTGGAATTCAGTACTGTTCCATTTCCATGGATCCTCATTGCTATCCAGCCGGGATTTGAAAAACTCGAATCGGACGTAAAAATCCAGATGGCTATCTACATTATGCTGATTGTTCTTATCATCATACTCATGTTTTTTGGCGTTTTTGTGCTGCTGCACGATATCAGCCGGGAAAGGAACTCCATGCTTCTCCAAACAGAATTTGTACACAATGTTTCACATGAGCTGAAGACCCCCTTAAGCCTGATCCGTCTTTACGGGGAAACTTTGCTGCTCAAAGAAAACCTGGCTGAAGCGGACCGCAAAGAGGGATTACAAATCATTACCAAGGAGAGTGAGCGCCTTACCTATATGATCAATAACATTCTGGATTTCTCCAAAATTGAAATGGGGAGGAAGGAGTTCGACCTTAAACCCGGAAACCTGGCCGAAGTTGTCAGGGACACCCTGGATTCGTACCGCTACCACTTTGTAAAAAAAGGGTTCCGTATTGAAGAGAAAATCGACCGGGATCTCCCGGCAGTATTGTTTGACCGGGAGGCCGTGGAAGGAATCCTGATCAACCTGTTCAGCAATGCCATAAAATTCTCAAAGGAAACCAAGAAAATGGAAGTGAGATTAGAAGATACTCCTGAGGCGATTTGTCTGGTGGTAGCAGACAAAGGGATTGGCATCCCTCCCCATGAGCTGTCAAATATATTCAACCGCTTTTACCGGGTGAAAAGCACTACTGATTTTGAGGCCAGGGGAAGCGGATTGGGACTAACCCTTGTTAAGCATGTAGTCGATGCACATGCATGGCAGATTGAAGTTGAAAGCACCCCCGGACAGGGTAGTGTTTTTTCCATATTGATTCCACATAATCCTGAAAAGGAGGACTAATATGAAAGAAAAGATCCTGATTATTGAAGACCAGGAAGACCTGGTTAAAGGCTTGATCCTGAATCTGGCGGATGAAGGGTATGAAGTGGATTATGCCCTTGACGGAAAGGAAGGGCTGGCAAAAGCTTTGAAAGAAAAGCCCGACCTGATTCTGCTCGACATCATGTTGCCGGGAATGAATGGATTGGAGATCTGTAAGGAGCTGCGCCAAAATAAGATGGATATCCCCATCGTAATGCTCACTGCCAAAGGAGATGAGATAGATAAAGTGATTGGCCTTGAAATAGGTGC
>QMPQ01000208.1 GCA_003648635.1 Bacteroidota bacterium
GTGCCAGTGTGCCGCTGGTCATTGATGCAGACGGACTCAATCTTCTCGCTCAGCATCCCGAGTGGTTCGACCTGCTGCCGGAAGGGACCATCCTGACGCCACATCCCAAAGAGTTTGACAGGCTGGCCGGTGGAAGCAACGATTCCTATGAACGTCACATGAAGCAGAGGGAGTTTGCAAGCTTACATAAGGTGGTGGTAGTCTTGAAAGGAGCCTGTACTGGTATTGCTTCTCCCGATGGCAGATACTGGTTCAATTCCACCGGAAATCCCGGAATGGCCACAGGAGGAAGTGGTGATGTGCTTACGGGTCTGATTACAGGACTACTTGCCCAGGGAATCTCCTCACTGGATGCAGCGCTTACCGGGGTATACTTGCATGGGCTGGCTGGCGATCTGGCTGCAGAGGCCTCCAGTGAAGAAGCGCTTATAGCCGGTGATATGCTCCTCTACCTGGGGGAAGCCTTCAGGGAAGTAAATGGTTAAACTTAATTAAATTCATATTTTTGATTTATGATTAAACGGATAGCTCTTAGACTACTACTAGCTTTTGGATTGTTTGTGGTGATCCTGATTGTTAACCTTGTGATTTTTAATATTACAGCATCGAAGGTAAGCGAAGGTGTACCCATCGAAAATCGAGATTCGGAACGAGTGGCCTTGCTGGTGATTGATATCCAGGAAGGAACCACTGGCAGCACTTCCATAACCAAGGGCTATATCCGACAGTCCGAATCCCTGATTAACCATGTAAATAAGCTGGTTGCAGATGCAGACGAGAAAGGCTGGACCATCATCTGGGTGAGGAGTGAAGTGACCAATCCATTGATAAATATCTTAAACTCCACCATGGCCAGGGGATCTGTGGGAGCGGAGCTTGATGGGCGGCTCGATACCTCTGCCGGTCAGGTCGTGGTTAAAAAGAAGAATGATTCTTTTATATCAACCTCGCTGGACGCAATTCTTGGGGAAAATGGGATTGGTCAACTGGTGGTAGCCGGGCTCGACGCTGAACATTGTGTGCTTACTGCCATCCAGGCGGCCTCAAATCGGAACTATGAGCTTATAGTTTTCGAGGAGACCGTGATTGCTGAAGATGAGGTCGCCATGGCTGAGATGCTGGAGGCTTACAAGGAGTTGGGCGTGGAGTTGCGATCAATGAAATAGTGCCCTGATGGCAATAAAACAAACTCTTTATATGTTTTTTTGTATGGAAGGCCCCGATATGCTAATTTCGTGCAGAACAAGAAGATCAAAGCTATGAGAAAACTTATTTATTATATAGCAGTGGCAACTATGCTGAGTGCTTGTGCCACCACCGAACCAGTAAAGCTTCAGGTTACTCCCATTGGGCAGGAACCATCAAAGGTCAAAGACCAGTATGTATATGTATTGCCTCAAACTGTATTGAAGGTGGAAGTGACCCTCAGGGAGGTGCGGAGTATTCCCGGGCCTTACTGGGAGTATGCTGAGAAGTACCTTGGACTTAAAGAGGTAGTAAAAACCAAATCAAGTCAGTGGAATATCTGGGATGTGGCCATCGGACAACACCTTGAACTGGATCCTAAGCACTTTTATTCCCTTAATGTGATAGAAGGGATCCTGGATGGTGCTTCACTGAATCCCTACCTTGAAAAGGGGATTATATTAAGCGGCACAGAAACCATTGATGAATCAATCAAAGGGAATGGTCTGCAATCCACCAGCAGGGACAACTTTGTTCGCTATGATGACCTGGGGGTGAGCAATAATTTTGAGGAGCGCACCGAAACTATGTACAAGACCATTGTGACAGATACCGCCTTTGTGGAGGTCCCTGTTCAGCGCACCGTAGTTGAACAAAAATCTTCAGCTACCAAAGCTAAGGAGGCAGCAAATTTTATCCTGGAATTACGCACCCGTCGTTTTGAGATGCTTACCGGAGAATATGAAGTTTATCCTGACGGAGAGGCCATGGGAGCCTCCATTGAAAAGCTGGATCAGATGGAAGCCTCTTATCTCTCTCTGTTTACAGGTAAGACCATTACCAGGGTCATGAAGCGAACCTGGTTCATCGTACCTGAGACAGGAGTGGATCCGACCAGATATTCACTGGATGTGTTTTCGAATCAGCTTGGATTTGTTCCTGCAGAGATGAATGAAGGCCAAGACCTTGAGGTAGTGATCAATCCCATGGGTAAAACCATCAGGGTAGGAGGTTACTTTTCAGCAAACTCCGTTCCCCCTAATGCTTTGCTTTACAGAATTCCCGATCTGGCTGAACTAAAAGTAATGCTGGGTGAGCAGGCACTTGCCACGCATCGCATCTCCATCTACCAGTCTGGACATTTACTTACGGCACCCATTTACTAGATAGGTCGATCCCCGCTACTTTTCGGGGATATCTTCCAGAATTAATACCAGGAATTCCCAGAAAAGCTTCACCGTATCGATCTTCACTTTTTCATCGGGCGAGTGTGGGAACCTGATAGTAGGCCCAAAGGAAATCATATCAAAGTTGGGATAAACCCCACCCAGCAAGCCACACTCCAATCCGGCATGAATACCTTTGATCTCCGGTACCTTTCCAAAGTTCTTATTGTAAACGTCCTGGCAGGTCTTCAGGATGGCTGAGTCCATGTTGGGTTTCCATCCGGGATATTCTCCGCTCAGGTTTACATCTGCGCTGATTAATTGGTACACTGCTGCGATTTTCCATGCGCATGCCTGTTTGGCACTGTCAACTGAGGAGCGGCACAGGTTGTATGCTTCAAATCTTCCTTCCTTAATACTGACAATGGCCAGGTTGTTGGAAGTTTCAACCAGCCCCTTCATGGACTGACTCATGCGCTGTACCCCGTTGGGACTGGCAAAGATTGCCCTGATAAATCTGGCCTGCTCCACAGCAGGAACTACTTTTGCAGGAGCATTTGTAGGCTCACAGCTAAAAGAGAGGTCCGGCTCAGTATCGGCAAACTCCTTACTATAGATCTCATGGTAAGAAGCTACCAGAGCTTCAAAAGTTTCGGTTTCTGTTGCAGGTACCAGGATCACAGCATGTGATTCGCGTGGAATGGCGTTCCTCAGGTCGCCCCCGCTTGCCTCGGCAAGTCTGATTCTCAGATCCGATTCGGCCTGCATCATGAAGCGGAACAGCACCTTGTTGGCATTGGCCCTGCCCAGGGGAATATCGATTCCGGAGTGTCCCCCTTTCAGTCCCTGAACATGCACCTTGTAGGCCTCATGTCCGCCTGGTGCATTCTCTTCTGTATACATTTTGGAGGCGAGAACATCGATTCCGCCAGCGCAACCCACATAGAGTTCACCTTCATCTTCAGAATCCATATTGATCAGGATATCACCATCCAGTATACCCGGCTTCAGACCGAATGCCCCTGTCATCCCGGTTTCTTCGTCAATGGTAAAGAGTGCCTCGACGGGACCGTGTTTGAGGGTGGTGGATTCCAGTACGCCCATGGCAGCGGCCACGCCAATACCATTGTCAGCACCCAGTGTGGTGCCATTGGCTGTCACCCACTCACCTTCGATCAGGGTCTCAATGGGATCTTTCTCAAAATCAAAATCCCTGTCGCTGTTCTTCTGGGGGACCATATCCAGGTGGCCCTGCAAAACTACGCCCTTACGTTTCTCCATACCGGGTGTGGCGGGCTTTTTGATTATAACATTACCCACTTCATCGACGATGGTTTCCAGTCCGAGATCTTCCCCGAACTTCTTCATATACGCGATTATCTCAGCCTCTTTTTTCGAGGGCCTTGGAATCTGTGTAAGGGTATGGAAGTGTTTCCAAACCTCCACTGGTGCTAAATCTTTTATATTACTCATATTCTAAGGATGTTTGATTATTTACTCTTCTCAATGTTCGGGAGCTGAAGTCCATAACCCTTCTTTTTGTCTTCTGCCCTGAGCAGCAAGGAGAAAACCAATGCAAGGACTCCAAAGCTGGTAAAAATTATCATCGGCAGAGTATAATTATAGGTAGCTACTTCGACGCCCCCCTTTATTTCATATCCCGTGATACAGTACTTTTGTAGCACCCATCCAATCAAAGCAGGCACTCCCATGAGACCCCAGTTTTGCACCCAGAAGATCATGGAGAAAGAGGTTCCGAGGTATTTGTATGGGATAATTTTTGGAACGGATGGCCACATTGCTGAGGGCACCAGGGAGAATGCAACCCCAAGAAAAAGGATTAGGATGACCGCAAGAATCGTACTGTCAAAAAACGGAATTGAATAGAGTGCATGAACTACAATGAGTATGACCGAACCCAGAATCATAATGTTGGCCCCCTTCCCTATTTTGTCATATACGCCTCCAAATAGTGGAGTGAGCAGGATTGCTCCGAATGGAAGCATAGCCGGAATGGTACCAGCAACAGAATCCGCCACATGAAATTTCTGCACCATCAGATCGGAGGCAAACTTCAGAAATGGAAAAACAGCTGAGTAAAACAAAACGCAAAGAAAGGCAAGATACCACCAGCCCCTGTTGCTAACGATATGCCCGATATCCGATATCTTAAATTTATCCTCCTCAGGGACCGTATTGTTTGCCTCGTCTGCAGCCAATTGAGAGGCGTCCAGCTTTTTATCCATAAATGTATATAAAATGAAGGTAATCAGTCCGATGCACAGAAGCACCAATCCAAGCAGGATAGGTTTGGAAACATGTCCCATTCGGATCGCTATAGGTGCAGAAACACCTATGGCAAGGGCCGTTCCCAGTCTGGCTACAGAAACCTGCATTCCCATGGCAAGTGCCATCTCTTTTCCTTTGAACCATTTGACGATAATCTTGGAGACTGTGATTCCGGCTACCTCGACGCCTACACCAAAAATGGCAAACCCCAGGGCAGCTAGCAACACCTGTGCTTTGATATCGAACCACAGGATATGCCAGACCACTCCATCCATTGAATGGGTGGAGACAGCCCAGAATTTCAAAGCAGCACCCAGCACCATCACAGAAGCAGCACCCACACCTGTAAAACGGACCCCCATTCTATCAAGGACGATCCCCCCAAGGATCAACATGATCAGGAATACATTGAACCACCCATAGGCACTAGTGAACAAACCGTATTCGGCACTATTCCAGGTGAGTTGTTGTTCCAGTAAACCTTTAAGAGGGGCCATCACATCGGTAATGTAGTAGCCGGCGAGCATGGTAAATGCTACGATGGCCAATGCGGACCATCTCGCTAATGCAGAATCCCTCAGGCTTTTTCTTATTGCTTCCATCAATTCTTTTTTAGTTTAACAAGTCCTAAAAATAGGAAAAATTACATGGCCTTAAGGCTTTTCTAAAACATAGTGAATAAGATTATCGTTCAGATATTCAATAAATTCCTATTTTCGTGGCGAGTGGTACATTGTTTGCTGTAAGAAATAGGAACAGAACGCGACCAATGTGGTAAATGAAATATACAGGAGTAGATATGAAGCGGGTCTTATTAATTTTTGGAGTGGTATTTTTGGGACTGAATTTGTCAGCCCAGGATTCAATCAAGTGGCACAGCATTGATCAGGCCTTTCAACTGACCAGTCAGGAGCCCAGACTACTTGTGATAGATGTATATACCGACTGGTGTGGTTGGTGTAAGCGCATGGATGCCACCACCTTTTCGGATCCCGAAGTGGTGGAGCTTATGAACAAGCATTTTTATCCTGTAAAACTGAATGCCGAAGGAAAAGATGATATTGTCATTGGCGATCGCACCTTTAAATTTGTGGACAATGGACGCAGGGGCTATCATGAAATAGCTGCAGTTGTTACCCGGGGAAGGCTAAGCTATCCCACCATTTCCTACGTGGATGCGCAGGGCAAAGTACTGGAGGCAGCTCCCGGATATAAGACGGCGGATCAGTTCAGGGTCTACCTGGCCTACTATGCTGAGGGAGCATATAAGGACCAGAGCTTTGATGAGTTCTCATCGGGCTATACTGCGCAGGAAACTTCAGTGATTCAGAACCTCTAATAATATCCAAGCATCTTCTCCAATTCCTTTTTCATCTCTTCTCTTAAAGAGGCGGGTTCCTGAATATATGCATCCCTTCCAAGACTCAGTACCAGTGATCTGAATTCATAGGTGGGATGTACCTTGAAGCTAAATACCACCTGCTCTTCATTTTCCTCCATAATATTTTGTGAGTCGTGCCACGGCCGGGTAATCAGGTACTGCGCCTGGGTCTTCTGGACTGCAAGTTTGATCGTTGGAGGAAGACCCTCAGGTGCAATAATTCCAATGGAATTTTTGAAATAGGCTTCTGTATCAAAAGTGGGTGGGGCGTATTCAGTACCTGCAGCCACCTGCAGGTCACGGATACGATCCAGGGCATAGGTTCGAATCTTCCCTTTGAAGGCGTTGAGTCCAACCAGGTACCATCTGGATTGATGCTCCTTGAGCAGATAGGGGTGCACTTCATTAAAGTAGGGTTTATCCTCGTAAAAGGGCAGGTAATAAAGACGGAGCACTTTCTTGTTCTCTA
>QMPQ01000209.1 GCA_003648635.1 Bacteroidota bacterium
CAACCTGAGGAATCATCTTTTTCACCAATGCACGAGCTATGCCAGCATTACCATCTGGGAAGTGATAAATATATGGGTTTCTTCATCGTATACTTCTTTAGGAACAAAACCCATGGCTCCAACATTCTTGGCTGTTCCTATAGTCATTAAGTCTGTTCCTGTGAGAGCCCAGTCCAAACCAGAATTTCTAGCCATTCTCAATACTCTTGGATCATCTACACCCAAATTATTTTTTAAATAGTCGAAGTAGGAATTGGAATAAATGTAGTTTTCCAATTTGTGCTTGGGGATATTTAATTCATGAAGTCCGCCATTTAGTACTCGTAGTAATTGTTCTTTACCCTTCTTGCTCAAAGGAGTTTGTTGTGCAGCAGCTTCATTTGTTAGTTTATCTCCCATTAATAGTCCTTCAACATAATTTGGGTAATTACAAAAAGGATGTTTGACAACTTTGTCTACACCAAATGTTTCTTTGTTGAAGTAGGTAACAGCACCTAAATTGTTCCTTTGATAGAAGTTCTTATCATAAGCGGTATTGAATCTTTCAAAATCCACACCAATATCTTTGAGCAGGGCATGGACGGCCTTGCTTCCATGTTTTGGTTCTACTAAGGATTGCGAACCACCGTAACCTATTCGCAGTTGGCCATCAATCGTGTGCTCATTCCGCTTGGCATGTCCACCAAAATCATCATGATTATCGAGGATAAGTACTTTCTTATCTTTTCCGTACTTTCGCTGATAGAAATAGGCAGCCGCAAGACCGCTGATTCCTCCACCAACAACAACCAAGTCATAGGTTTCTTTCAAATCAGTGGTTGCTCCCCAGTTGGACTTCTTATTCCAAGCTCTGGCATGTGAATGAGTGTTTGAATCTGGGTGACTTCCCCTAAGCCCAGTAAGTGATGGAGGATAATATAATGGGTCGAGTGTGTCAAAAACAGTATCACTAGTACACCCTATTGGAAGCATAGTAGCTCCAGCTGCCATTAGAGTTCCATTAATGAAATCTCTTCTTGTTATTTTGCTCATTTTATCATTTATTGACCGGGCGAAACAATTATCAGGTAATCTCCAGCATTCAGTCTGAATTTGCCTGACTGCAATCCAATAATTTTCTCAGGTCTAACTGTTTTCTGGTTCCTTTGAATCTCAATTTTTTGATAATGGTTCAGGTCCAGACTGATCCGGGCTGTACTTCCTTTTGGAATTTTAATTTCATAAAGGATTTTGCCCTCACCCTCTTTTCTCCAATTGGATACAATTTGCCCGAAAGGGGAATGATAGGCACAATTGACATATTCAAGACTTTCAGGTGTGGCTGGTGCTAAAATAAATTCTTTAAATCCGGGAAAAGCGGGATCAGGACGGATTCCGCCCAGCCAACGGTAATACCATTCTGTGACAGTCCCGAACATGGGATGGCAGTTGGAATAGGTATTGTCGCTTTCTTTCCAGGTTTCCCAAATCGTTGTTGCTCCCCTGTCGATCATAAATCCCCATCCCGGAAAAACAGGACTGTTCACAATATCAAAGACCAGCTCCGGAGAAGTGTATTCCGAAAGTGTTTCCAAGATGTATTTGGTGCCGAAAATACCAGTAGTAAAATGTCCTGATGGCCCATTCTTAACTGCCTGCAACAAGGAATCTATAGCGGAATTGGTTTCAGCAGCTGGAACAATACCATGATACAGTAAGGTGGAAAAAAGTGTCTGCCTGTTAATCTCTTCCTTTATGGCTTGATCCCAGAACTCAGCTTTTATGATGCTTTTCAAATGATCGGCCAGTTCTTCATATTTCTCTTTGCCGGCTGTATCGCCCATTATTGAGGCGAAGACACTCATTATCCTGGCGCACTGCAGGTAATGACTTGTTCCTGTGAGTTGAACAGGAACCGGTTCTAAAGATTCATGGTCGCTGAGACCTTCATCCACGATCCCCTCCGGATGGATACGTGCCACCTTTTCCATCCACTCTTTGTTGAGCTCGTACAGCTCTTCAATGATTTCTGTGTCGTTATAATAGAGGTAGAGGTAGTATTGTGTGATGAGGTATGCCGATTCCCAGCTAAGACCACAATATTCTACGCCCGCAAAGGGGGCGGTATCTACGAAAGAAGAATCTTTCATCGCATCCACCCAATCGTAAATGGTTTTCCGGTAGAACGCCTGCATGTCGAAATTACAAATAAATGATTCACCGGTGGCAATCAGGTCACCTCCATATCCAAATTTTTCTCTTGCCGCGCAATCGGATTGAACACTGACCAGGTTGGCCCGGAATGTTCGTTCGGAGGCTTCCTGTATGGAGTTCAATAGTTCTGAAGAGCAAGAAAAACTGTTATTGGAAGGAATATTCGAATGAATGAAAAGTCCCCTGATATCTTCAATCTCCGGTCTCGCTTCCAATCCAGTGATTTCCATATACCTGAATACATGGTAGGTGAAAGGAGGACTGAACCAGGTTTCCTGTTCATCACCAAGGATGTAACTATCGGTTTGCCATGCAATGTCCGGGGCACCAGCTCCCCCTACCCCTTTTTGTTTGATCTGGCCAATCACGGTGGTCATCGTGTTGAGCGAGCCATCCTCATAAATCCGTTCCCCAAACCTGAAAGTAATGGTATCGCCTTTATTTCCGGATATCTTGATCTTATAGGTCCCGGTAAAAATCTCTCCCATATCCACCAGGTATATCCCGGGTTCAGGTGCTGTTATACCATGCGGTCTGATCTCGCGCATTACCTGGACAGGTGGAAAGAATGCCTCCTGCAGCTTCCCACCAGGATCCTGACCAATACTTGCAGCAGTCCATGATGCATCCTTAAATCCGGCAGTGGCCCATCCCTGGATCTCTTTCCGTGCATCGTAGCTTACTCCAAGGTAGACACTGTTCTTCAAAAGCGGACCATAGGCATATTTCCAGCTATTATCTGTAACGATCTCTTCCACACTGCCATCTTTGTAGAAGATAAGCAGCTTGGCAATAAAAACAGGTTTCCCAACCACCAGGTCCTCTCTTAAATTCCTGCGCCCCCACTTCTTCAGGGGCAAGGGATTAAAGAATCCATTCCCGAGGGTAACGCCCATACAATTATTACCCTCCATGATCTGGGAGGTGACATCATATATAGTGTAGTAGATTCTTTTACTGAAATCGGTCCAGGCTGGATCGAGTACATTATTTCCGACGGCCTCCCCATTCAAAAAGCCTTGATAATATCCGGCAGCGGTAATGAACAGGCGGGCATTCACAACATCATTCTCAGCGGTGAATTCTTTCCGGAACTGCGGTGCGGGTTGATCGAGATAATACATGGAATCGCTCTCAGGCAGGGGGCGCCCGTCGCAGATCCAATCTGCAGGCATATTTCTAAAGAAAACAGGCAGCTCGGTATCATCCTTAATTCCTCCCCAGGAAAGGATCATGAGGATCATGAGGACCATGAGGACCATGAGGGCACTAACTAAAGCACCTGGCTTATATTTCCGCAATTTCATTTTTCCTTATTTAAGGAATTTCACACCCTGGATGCGCTTATTCTCCAGTCGCAAACGAACAACGAAAACACCTTTTTTCAATGAATTAGTATTTATTTGGATGGTTTCCTGCCTGTTGACATCCATATCTATAAGCAGTTGTCCTGTGATACTGAATACTTCAATATGTTCAACTTCAGATGCATTCGAAATCAGAACCTGGTCGTTGATGGCATTATAAAACAAGCTGGCAGGCTCCACATCGGGAAGATCAAATACCTGAGTGATTGCCTGCCGGCAGGTCCCGTATACCACTACGGGAATTGTAAGATCGCTGTCGGGTACGGTCAGCAATCTGAATCCAACGGCATTGGCACATTCAAGTCCTCGTAGCTGCTGTTTTTCTCCCGTATAATCGGAGTTATCATTGGGGCCAGTCTGGTAGCCGAAGAAGTATTTTACATTCGTGCCCGTTTCCAAAAGACCAGTGGCAGTATAGATCCCATCGCCATCGTCATCCCTCATCACCCACCAGTTATCCCAATTCCCAAAAGAGACCCAGACTCCGCCTCCTTCATATAAGTCATCCACCTCGTTCATATCCACCTGATAGGTGATCTCGGGCAATTCCGGATATACCAGGCAAGATGCAAACAGAACTGCAGGGAGAGTTTGATTCCTGGCTTCAACAGTGAATGTTCTGTTACCCTCATCATCCACACATTCTTTACCCAGGAGGCCAGGTCGTTCATCCAAATAATCATTCACTGAATCGGAACCATTCTGATAGGAAAAGAAATAGCTCAATTCGGTACCCGGATCGAGATCAAGTGTACAGGTGTATACCCCATCCCCGCTGGTATCTGCCATGGCCACCCAGGCATCCGGTTCTTCTATATGTAGTCTGACAACTCCCCCTTCAAACAGGTCTTCCACATATGCCATGTTAAGTTGAAAGGTTATTTCAGGATCGGAGCTGGCATTTGGATCGAAATGATCGACATACATGGAGTCAGTCCCTGCCGGATCAAGCCAATTCTTTAGCCCTGTGGAATCACTTCCGCCTCCCTCCCAGCTTCTGTCGAAACGACCCCAGTAGTTAATCAGATTTACATCGTCACACCACCCACTCCCTCCATAAAGCTGTCCCACCAGTCTCCCGTTCTGATCCCAGACACCGCTTCCCGAAGATCCATATTCCGTCTGCCCGGAACTTAACTTGGGAGAGGTCCTCCAATACCCGAATTCTTTTCCCCTGTGGACCTCTTCATTCCATTTCTTCATATCCCCGGAGGGGTGCCCAATACAGATGTAGCGGGTGGGTGGAGTTAAGGACCTGGTCCAGCCTGAGTAGAGGGCATTATAGTTTGCGGGGGGAGACTCACTCATTTCCAGGAGGGCAAAATCGCTTGCCTTGTTCTTCGCCCTTACAACGGTGCCTGAAACAGTCTGATCAATGCGGGGGTAGGAATTTTCACAGACTGGAGATTCATAATTAAACAGGCTTACGAATTCTGAGCCATCATTATTCCCAATACAGTGGTTCGCAGTTAGAACATAAGGACTACCATCGTTGCTCGAATTATTGACCAGGGTTGCACTACAGAATCCTGAGCCATTAACCATCAACATAAGTACGGAACGGTTTTCGTCCTGCCATTCATCTCCCTGCGGACAATGAACGTTGATAGTGCAGGGATCAGCTGCTCCAAATCCCGGGATCAAGGATTTGGCAACCTTATACACATCCCGGTAGGCATGGGTGACACTGCCCACCCTCAGTTTACCAAGGCCTTTTGCTGATGCAGGTTCGTAATACTCAATAATAATGGCCTCGCCTCGTACCAGACTGGTCGCCAGTTTACCATGAGCTTTGTTATTGCGGTAATCAAAACCTCCGATATAATCGCTTCTGTCCTCATTGTATATGAATAGCCTGGCACCTGCTGGTAATTCATACTCGCTAAAAATCAAGTTTATAGAGTAGGCCCCTGATGAATGAATCCCAAGATTCCAGATCCGGTCTCCATTTTCAAGGGTTCTCCAAAAACCAGAATTATCCAGTCCCAGGTTTACCCTGGTCTTCTCCCCAAAATTGTAAGGTCCGCTCTTATTCCACGAATAGGCATCGCGTGCAATCATGGCATTGTTATCCACCTTAGGCATGGTAAGGAATGAAATCTCTACGGCAGACTTAAGAGCATATCCGTATGGCGTACCTCCATGCGCAATCTGTCCCCTGGCATGCTGTGGAGAAAAATAAAACAGGATGATCAGAAGGCAAGCACTGCATGCTCGAAATGACATATATTTTTTCTGCTACAGGTTAGGATTCGAATACTGTACAAGTCTGGCTATGGGAACTACCCACTTATCACTGCCCGGCTCCAGGGTAAAGGTCTCCCCGTCGGGGATGGTCCGTGTAAAAGTGGGGATGGTCTCGCCGTAAGCATGATAGCGCTTCTGATCGATGAAGTTAACTCCTGTAAAACATAATTCTCTTCTTCGCTCATCTTTCACCTCCTGAAGTGCAGCAGCATCGGTAGTATAGGTAAAGGTGGTATCCCTCGTGGTATATCGGTATACGGCCAGTTGATTTAACATATCAATAGCTCCCGGTCCATCCCCGTTTCTGACTTTGGCCTCCGCATTGTCCAGCATCAGCCTGGGGGAGGTCATGCCTGCATTGGTCGCTGCGTAATCCCTGATAAAGACATAATTAGGCAAGGTGGAATTTCTCTGGTCGTACCAGGTATATTCTCCTGATTGGAGATACCATCTGCGATCCGTTTCATGATTGTACAGGTCCCTCAGACTGGGAGAATAAAGATTTGCCGGATCATAGAACCAGGTCCGGTGTGTTCTGCCCCAGACCGACGATTTGTGGTCCTGTGTGTACAGAAATTCCCTGTCGTTGTCAAATGCAGACCAGGGGTCACCCGGTACGTTGTGATCCAGTTCATTAAAATCATATACAAAATCATACTGGGCTAAAGCTTC
>QMPQ01000210.1 GCA_003648635.1 Bacteroidota bacterium
CTACTGGATTATCTGACCACCTCTTTCCATATCTCCAAAGACATCATGGTCATGGGAGGGAACAGGCACAACTTCAGGGATTTTTTCAGTTTCCCAAACCCCACCTATCCCAATTTTGAAATTAAAAGCCTTCCTCCGATCCCCATACCTGCACTGGCCAATCAGAAAAAACCCATTGCCAGCCTGATCAGTAAAAAAGATTTCTTACTTAGTCCCCCTTATCAGCCCTTTGAGCACTATCTGAGGTACCTCAGGGAAGCATCTACCGATCCCACGGTCAAAGAGATAAAAACCACCCAGTACAGGGTCTCTGATCACTCTGTGGTGGTGAACTCCCTGATTGCAGCCGCAGAGAACGGAAAGAAGGTAACCGTATTTGTGGAGCTAAAGGCCCGATTCGATGAAGAGGCCAATCTAAAATGGGCCTATGAGATGACCAAGGCCGGGATTCGGATCATTTACAGCATCCCGAAATTAAAAGTACATGCAAAAATTGCCTTGGTCATCCGTAAGAAAGGGAGCAAATATGGTGATCAGGCCTACCTGGGTACAGGCAACTTCAATGAAAAAACAGCTCGTCTTTACGGTGATCACGGACTGTTTACTTCCAACCCTGAGGTGGTCAGTGAGGTAAAGGAACTTTACAAGCACCTGATGGATCAAAAATTGCGCCCCGAATTCAAACATATCTTGGTACCTGGATTCAATATGGTCCCCTACTTCATTGATATGATCAACCAGGAGATTGACAATGTGGAAAAAGGTGGGATTGGATATATCCTATTAAAGATGAACGGCTTGCAGGACAAGGAGATGGTGGACAGCCTCTATAAAGCCAGTGAGGCCGGAGTCAAATTGGACCTGATCATTCGTGGGGTCTGTACCCTGAGAACAGGGATGCCTTACAGCAAAAACATCAGGGTAATCCGGATTGTGGACAGGTACCTTGAGCATGCCAGGGTCTATGTATTTCTGAACAATGGTGACCACAGAGTCTACCTTGGTTCGGCCGACTGGATGAAACGGAACCTTCGCAGCAGGGTGGAGTGTGCCTTCCCTGTTTACGATCCTGACCTGAAAAAGGAGTTATTGGATATCCTGAACATTCAGCTTTCGGACAATGTGAAAGCATGTGAGATTGATGAAAATCTGAAGAATCAGAGAATTATAACCAAGGGACCTGATATCAGGGCACAGATCTCCATTTATGAGTATTTTAAGAACAAATACACCATCCCCAAGTATTCAGAGAAAGTACTAATATAAAGAGGCCTATGGAACTTCAGACAAGACTCAATCATATCCACTCCGAAGCAGAATTTAATCAGGTCCTCGAGGAGAATAGGAATGTGATGATCTGTTGTGGCCGTATGGGCCCCATGTGCCTGCCTGTATATGCCGCCATGGAGATCCTGAAGGAACAATTCCAGCAGGTGGCTTTCTACGACATGCCCTTTGATCATCCGGAAGCACATGTAATCCGAAAGCTAAGCGAATGTCGTGGATTTATGGGGCTGCCTTTTACTGTCTATTTCAAAAACGGGGTGGTAGTAAAAGCCACCACCAATATTCAGACCCAGGACCAGGTAGAATCCATTCTGAAAGCCTATTATTAATCATAGCATGTCTGTGTCCAAAAAGAAAAAGAGTGCACTCTCAGTCTCTGAAGGTGTCGAACAGCCAGGTTCAATCAACCTGCAGGCTGTAGGTCAACGGAAAAAAACAAAAAAGAGGCAGCACAGCACAGACCAACTGCTGGAAGGAATCCGAAAGGGCGACATCAGCATGCTTGGCCAGGCCATTACCCTGGTGGAGAGTTCCCTGGAGAGCCATCAAGAAGCAGCACAGGAATTGATGGCCGCCTGTTTACCCTATTCAGGCAATGCATTCCGCGTGGGGATCACGGGGGTGCCTGGTGCCGGCAAGAGTACTTTTATCGAATCGCTGGGCAAACATATTATTAAAGAAGGAGGTAAACTGGCTGTTCTTGCCATTGATCCAAGCAGTGAGCGTTCCAGGGGGAGTATCCTGGGTGATAAGACCCGCATGGAAGAGCTGGCAGGAAGCAGCAGTGCCTATATCAGGCCATCTCCCTCCGGAGGTACCCTGGGTGGCGTTGCCAGGAAAACCAGGGAGACCATTATCCTTTGTGAGGCAGCTGGATTCGATACCATCTTTGTGGAGACCGTAGGTGTCGGTCAATCTGAAACAGCGGTCCATAGCATGGTCGATTTCTTTCTCCTGGTCATGCTGGCTGGAGCAGGGGATGAGTTGCAGGGAATAAAAAGAGGGATCATGGAGATGGCCGATGCCATTGTAATTAACAAAGCCGATGGTAGCAATATATCCAGGGCAAGAAGGGCTCAGGCGGAGTTTGCCAATGCACTTCATCTATTCCCTCCTTCCCTTTCAGGATGGGTTCCAATGGTACTTACCTGTTCTTCGCTTTACAACAAAGGGATTCCTGAGATATGGACTTTGGCACGTGAGTATGCCGACTTTGTTACCAGGAGTGACTTCCTGAAAGAACGCAGGTTGGAACAGTCCAGGTACTGGATGTATGAGACCCTCAAGGATGGGATCTACATGCAGGTATTTAATGATCCGGACATGAAAAAAGAGCTTGAAGCTCACGAAAAAGCCATCTCCGAAGGACGCATCACTTCCTTTATGGCTGCATCCTCTATCTTGAATAAGTATAAATCAGGTAATTAATCTTCCGGACTATTCCCCTGTTAAATAATATATTGTATTATTGCGCTTCAATTTAAAACTCAATCTGATATGCGTAAATTATTTTGGATCATTCTGGCCATCATTACCTTGCAGGCTTGTGATCAAAACAAGGAAGTCTACAATATTGAAGTGACCCTGGAAGGCACAGAGGGTAAATGGGTCAAGCTGATGGCCCGTGTGGACAGAGATTATGTCACCCACGATTCCGCTCTTGCAGAAACAGGCTCACCTGCAGTTCTTACTAAAGGCATAGATGGCGTAAACACTATGTATTTGACAGTTGATGATGCTGAAGGTTCCATCCAGATGCTGGTGGATAACAGCAACTACACCCTTACTGGCACCATGGACGATCCTGTAATTAAAACCGACAGCAAAGCCCAGAGTGACCTGAATGCCTATAATGAAAAGATCAGGCCAATTACTGATAAGATGAAGTCTATGGTTGCTGAACTCCGCAAAGGCCCCAATGCTGAAAACCCGGAGGCCTATGATGCTCTGCGTGAGACTTATTACGAGCTTTATGGACAACAGGAAGAAATTGACTCTGTCTATATCGCAGAGAATCCCTCCTCCTATGCCACAGTCCTTGCTTTGCGGAGTACATTACATCTGCTGGATGTGGATCAGCTCGAAGCTGCACTTACCAGTCTGGATGCTCCCTTGCAAGAGATGGAGGAGTACAAATTCATGTACGATAAGTTGGAACGTATGAAGGCTGTTGCAATCGGTATGAAGTATACAGATTTCGGCCTTGATACCCCGGAAGGTGAACTCCTGAAGGTATCTGATGTGCACCAGGGAAGTGTTTTGCTCGTGGATTTTTGGGCCAGCTGGTGCAGTCCATGCCGCGATGCGAATCCCGAGGTAGTGGAAATATATAATACCTACCACGAGCAGGGCTTTGAGATCCTGGGTGTATCTCTGGATCGTGACTCCGCCAGCTGGGTGAAAGCCATCGCAGACGACCAGCTTACCTGGAGTCATATCTCCGACCTGAAGTACTGGAATTCTGAAGGTGCAGAATTATACAGCGTAATGTCCATTCCCCATACCGTTTTGATCGACAGGGATGGAATCATCACTGCCAAGAACCTGCATGGTGACAAGCTTCGCGAAGCAATAGAAGAACTCTTGTAGTGAATAGTACTCAGTAACTAGGTACTTTTGAGCACCTCCCCTTTCACCCAGAGAATCATTTTACTCTTCTTGGGATCATTGGTAATAATGGTTACCGTCTTATTTTGGTTTCCCAGCTTTCCGGCTGAATTAAATACAGTTTTGATATTGACTGATTCTCCTGGACCGATTACCCTTTTCTCTGGCTGAACCGCAGTACAGCCGCATGAGGCTTTTACCTTCCTGATCTGGAGATCCGATTTGCCAGAGTTGGTGAGCACATAGGTATGTTCCACCTTCTCTCCCTGGGTAATCTTTCCAAATTTGAATTCAGGATCATCCACACTTAGTACCGGGGCGTTGGCCATTTCCGCTTCCGAAAGGGCCGAAAAATCCTCTTCTAGATTGGCACTGATAACCAGGCTATAGGTCCTGTCTGTTGTCCCGTTAATATCAAGGGACATCCGGTCAATGACAAATCCCCAGTCATTTCTCATAGGAGCATTGTATGTGGCAACAATCTCCCCCTTCTGTTTTGGCTTCAGTTGTGCCGGGTCCATGGAAATAACAACATGTTTGGGAACCTTCAGGAAGCTCACCTTCACATCCGCATCCGAGTTGTTAATAACTTCGAGTCGCTTTTCTGAGGTGGCCGTATTTTTCAGGTTACCAAAGGCCAGGTGGTTAGACTTTAGCCGCATGGGTCCCATAGCGTAACGGTAGTCATCCTCCAGGGTTCTGGGTTTGGCCTCCACATCTCCCGCAATGATAAGCCTTACACTCCCTGGATTTGAATTTGATATAACAGTCACATACTTCCTGAATGCTCCGGGCCTGCCTGCTGGATTATAAGTAGCAGCCACATATCCCTTTGCACCCGGAGGAACAGGTTCACGGGTCCAGCTTGGAGCCGTGCAACCACATGACGCTGAGACATTCTGAATAATCAGGTCACTACTTCCGGTATTAACAAACTCAAACTTATGGGTGACTTTTCCATCCGACTCCTTGAACTTCCCGAATTCGTGGCTTGTTTCATTAAAGGATATTTTAGCTTGTACCGTCTGAGACTTCAGTGGTGCTATTATAGCGGCCAAACAGATTAACAACATTATCCGTTTCATAATCCGACGTTTTTTTATTGGACAATTAGAATACATTTGCTTATGGCTGTAAAATTAACACAAATAAACCGAAATTAGTTGCACAATTTTTGAGGTAGTTATAGAATACAAGAATCAAGCCATCTAAAAAAATCCGCATATGACGAATAATGCTTACTTTTAAATCGCCAAAGACAGGAAATGAGAAGCATTGTTAGAATAGGGCTCCTGTTATTCCTGACCCTCAGTTCTACAGGTTTATTTGCACAGTTTTATAACGGTATGCAAATGAACTTTGGAAAGAACAGGGTGCAGTATAACAACCGGTACTGGAAATATTATCGCTTCGATAGATTTGATGTCTACTCATATGAAAATGGGACAGATCTTTCTTTGTATGTAGCCGACTTTGTGGAAAAGGAGCTCGCTCTGATAGAACGCTTCTTTGATTATGATATTGAGCGGAGGATGATCTTCCTCACCTATAACAAACATTCGGACTTCAGACAGAGTAACATTGGCCTGGTTTCGGAGGCGGAAGAATACAATATCGGCGGGACTACCAGAATTATTCAAAACAAAGTTTTCCTCTATTTTGACGGCGATCATATGAACTTCGAGCGTCAGATCAGGGCTGCCATAGCACAGGTTCTGCTTACTGAGATGATGTATGGAAAAGGGGTCAAAGATAACGTGCGAAGCAGCACCATGATCAACCTTCCTGAATGGTACCTGGAGGGGCTGATCTCTTTTGTCTCCAATCCCTGGAACTACGAGTTGGAGAATCGCGTAAAAGATGGAATTGTTTCAGGAAAATACAGCAAATTTGTGAATTTGCAGGATGATGATGCCCGCTATGCCGGACACTCTTTCTGGAAATATGTAGCTGATCTTTATGGGGTTTCTATCATCCCACAGATACTCTATATTACCAAAATCAACAAGAATGCTGAAAGCGGCTTCCAATATGTGCTGGGCAGCAAGTTGAAAGAGCTTTCCATTGACTGGTCTTCCTATTACCTGGGAATGTATGCGGCCACAGAGGAGAATGCCGGACTTCCAGACCAGGGAAAGATTCTTAAGAAACCCAACAAAAGAAGGGTTTACCAGAATATCAAGATCAGTCCCGATGGTCGGATGGTGGCCTATGTAACCAACCAGAAGGGGCAGTATAAAATCTGGATACACGATGAGGCCACCGACAAGCAAAAAAGAATCTATAAAAGGGGCACTAAACTGGACCAGATCCATGACTATTCTTTCCCCGAATTAGCATGGCACCCCTCTTCAGAGATCCTTGGTTTTGTAACCGAGGAGAAGGGAGAACTAAAGTTCCATATATATAACCTGGAAACCAGGAAGATCAACACCAGGAACCTGCTCAATTTCGAAAAAGTGCTGGATTTAAGCTTCTCCCCGGACGCAAGGAAACTGGTGTTCTCAGCGGTTGTTGACGGCCAGACTGATATCTGGGTATTTGATATCGCTGCTTCGA
>QMPQ01000211.1 GCA_003648635.1 Bacteroidota bacterium
ACTAATCTTTTACAATTACACGCCATCTCCGCAGAACCCGAACAAAACCCCCGCCCTGACACTCAATAACCGTGAAAATTTGGGAAACGGGTTTCAATTCCACTTATACTCGTACAATCCAACTCACCCAGATAAACATATCAAAATGTTCAATCCAAAAACTTACATAAACAGACGTAAACAACTCAAATCACAATTTCAATCCGGACTCTTATTGTTCCTTGGCAATGATGAGTCATCAATGAACTATCACGACAACACTTATCATTTTCGGCAGGACAGCAGCTTCCTTTATTATTTTGGTTTGGATGAGCAGGCCGGACTGGCAGGATTGATCGATTTAGATAATGACCGTGATTTTATTTTTGGTGATGATTTTACCATTGATGATGTTGTTTGGATGGGCTCCATGCCAACGATCAGGGAAAGAAGTGAAGGATCAGGTATTGTTCATAGCGGAAGCCTGAAAGATCTTGGTGAATTATTGTCAAAGGCCCAATCAGCAAAAAGGGCCATTCATTTCCTTCCGGCTTATCGCCCCGAACATCAGATAAAACTATTTAATTGGTTGAACATTCCTGTGAATGGGACCAATGAGCATGCATCGCTTGAATTGATCAC
The DNA here is from genome assembly GCA_003648635.1 of Bacteroidota bacterium. Taxonomy (GTDB): domain Bacteria; phylum Bacteroidota; class Bacteroidia; order Bacteroidales. Next base: position 622 of record QMPQ01000211.1, read on the forward strand.
GGCAGTTGGTGAGCAAAGAAATAAAAAGTCGACTGAGGAAATTGAACAGCTTGAACAAGTCGTTTCTGTTACTTCTGATATGCATACTGCAGCCATGCAGTTTGCCAGGCCAGGTATGACAGAAGCGCAGGTTGCAGCAAAGGTTTATGAAGTTGCGCTCGCTGCAGGAGGAAATATTTCCTTTCCTATAATAGCTACCATTAACGGACAAACGCTGCACAATCACTATCACGGTAACGTCATCAGGGAAGGTGATCTTTTTCTACTTGATGCAGGAGCCGAAAACCAACTCAGATATGCAGGAGATATGTCCAGTACATTTCCGGTCTCCGAAAAATTTAGTGAAAAACAAAAAGATATTTATCAGGTAGCGCTGGATGCACATAATGCAGCCATTGAAGCCATCAAACCAGGAGTGAATTTCAAGGAGATCCATTTCACAGCAGCACGGATGATCTTTGAAGGTTTAAAAGCATTAGGTTTCACAAAGGGTGATACAGAGGAAGCTATACAATCCGGTGCACATGCACTCTTCTTCCCATGTGGAACAGGGCATCTGATGGGCCTTGATGTACATGATATGGAAAATCTGGGCGAACAATATGTGGGCTATGCCGGGGAGCCCAAAAGCACCTTGTTTGGCTTGAAATCATTACGCCTCGGGAGGGAATTACAGCCTGGATATGTTGTAACAATCGAACCGGGAATATATTTTATCCCTGAGCTCATCGACCTCTGGCGCTCACAAGACAAATTCAGCAGTTTTATTAATTATGACAAAGTTGAAGCCTACCGCCATTTTGGGGGTTTGAGGAATGAAGAAGATATTCTTGTAACAGAAAGCGGACATCGGATACTTGGCAAACCGCTGGCGAAATCTATTGCAGATGTGGAAGCAGAAAGAGCGAAGGCCTTTTAATTCCAATAATTAAGATGTTTGTGTGGATGTTTGTACGCTGTATCCAATTGACTTCACTCTGAGCAAAACTGATTGAGGTGGATCAAGCCAACATGGCAAACAGCTGGTTATACTGGATCGAAATTCAGTGCAAATCTATAGGTGAAGTAAATAGTGCGTTACGAAGGTACAGTTTATAGACCCCCCAGCGAAGCGGGCTCATTGATTATCCAAGCCACCCTGGCCTGCCCTCATAACCGTTGTGGGTTTTGTTCAATGTACAAGGACAGGTCATTTCGGGTTCGCCCGCACCGGGAAGTGGTTGAGGATCTCGACTTGGCTGTTCAGACCTACGGCCCCCATGGCGTACGAACTATTTTCCTGGCTGATGGCAACAGCGCTGTGCTCTCTACCCGCAGATTGGTGGCAATAGGTGAAGCCGCACGCGAGCGATTCCCATCCCTTGAGCGAATCACCCTCTACGGTTCAGCCCAATACCTGATTAAAAAAACTCAGATGGAATGGCGCCGCGTTGCCGAGGCCGGCATCACGCGCATCCATTCGGGCCTGGAGTCAGGCGATGCCGTGGTCCTCGCTGATATTGATAAGGGTGTGACACCCGAAGAAGCGGTGGCGGCCTACCGACACGTGAAGGATGCTGGCATCGAACTCTCTGTCTACCTGATGGTGGGCGTGGCAGGCACCGAGCGCTGGCAGAAACACGCGCTGGGCAGCGCCGAAGTACTAAGCGCTGCGCCCCCAGACTTTGTACGCCTGCGCACCTTCACACCCGCCCCGGATACGCCCTGGCATCAACGTTGGCAGGAAGGCTTATTGACGCTGCCCTCGCCCTTTGAGGCCCTGGCGGAGACTCGCTTATTAATCGAGAACCTGGATGGCCCCACACAGCTACTGTCAGATCACGTGTCAAATTTCCTGAATTTGCACGGGCGGCTCCCCGACCAGAGGGACGCGTTACTTTCGCAAATTGATGAGGCACTCGAGTGGCCACGAAGTGCGTTTCGGGTACCGACCAGAGAGCTGGTGGGGCGGGGATTGTAGAACAGGACAAGAAGAGAGGACACCCATGAATGGCACTAAGTTAAGCCCTTTTAGCATGGATATTTAAGTCCATTTTTATGTCGCGCTATGAGATAATACGACATGAAAAACAACAGCTTATATCTCCCCGGTTTCCACCTGTCCACACTGCGCCGTAAGCCCCGTTCGGCGGCACATAAACTGGCCGATTCACTGGCGCATATTCGGCGTCATTCGATCAGTTCACTTGGTGAGTGCTTTGGCCGGTTCATTCCCTCAAAGGTTTTAGAAAATGGAGAGGCGGGATCTTTCAGCCGCCGCCGCGTGTTCAGTAAGACCAACACCTTTTGGGCTTTCTTCTCGCAGGTGTTGGATGCCGATGGCGGTTGCCAGGAAGTGGTGCGCAAGATGCAGGCCCTGGCGGCCAGCCGGTCACTGCCATCACCTTCAACTTCCACCTCTGCGTATTGTCAGGCGCGTGCCAAACTGGAAATCAGCGAACTGGAAACGATCCTGTCACGGACTGCCAGGAACTTGCATGAACAGGGTCAAACTGAACGCTGGAAGGGTCGCCGGGTGGTAGTGGTCGATGGTACCGGATTGAGTATGCCGGACACGGCTGAGAATCAATCCATGTGGCCGCAAACACGTGCACAAAAACCTGGCTGTAGTTTCCCTCAGGCCACCGTCTGCGCCTGTTTTTGTTTACACACTGGTGCGTTGCTCAGTCATCGAATGGGGAGTCGAAAAAACCATGAATTGCCCTTATTGCGCCAGCAGCATGATCAGTTCCACCCTGGTGATATCTTTCTGGGTGATAAGGGTTTTTGCAGTTATTTTGATGTCGATCAGTTCCAGCAATTGGGTGTGGACTCGGTCGTTAGTGTAGGGGTTCGCAAGCCGGTTGAAGTCGCATCAGCCCTTGCCGTACTGGCCCACAATGACTTATTGATCCAATGGCCAAAACCCAAATGGCACAAAAAGTCGAGCTACAGCAAAGAAGATTGGCGGGCGCTACCCGAGAAGCTGACATTGCGACAGATAAAAGTGGTCGTCGATAACCCCGGCTTTCGAGTTCAGAGTTTCTATATCGTCACCACCTTAACCGATGCACAAACCTATAGCGCTGCCGACATCGCTGATCTCTATTATCAGCGCTGGGATGTTGAATTGTTCTTCCGTGATATCAAAACCACCATGGGTATGGATATATTGCGGTGTCGAACCCCAGCGATGGTGCGCAAAGAAATTCTGATGCATCTGATCGTCTACAACAGCATTCGTCTACTCATGCTCAATGCCGCAAAACAGGCAAACGTATCGCAGCGCCGAATCAGTTTTAAGGCCAGTGTGCAGGCACTCAGACAGTGGGAGCCGATGCTAAATCGGAACGACCTGGACGCACGCGAAAGGATGCGTTTGATGGTCCTTTTACGCGAGGCCATCGCCGCCACTATCGTTTTATCAAGACCGGGAAGAAGCGAACCGAGATGTCGCAAAAGACGACCGAAAAACTTTCAGTTAATGACTTCGCCACGGCATGAAATGAAAGTGATACCACACCGCGATCGATACCGTGCTAAAAGGGCTTAACTTAGTGCCATTCAGGACACCCATCATCTAAAGCCGTGACTGTCCTGGCTTATTCGTCCTTGTCTAATTCATCATGGGACAGTAGCAGTTCCATTCTATTGAAATACATCAGGTAATGATCCAGGGCGGCAGAAGGATAGATCTTCACCACTGCCCGACCGGCCCTCGTCACCTCTAGCTGGCCAATTCGTTCGGTTTTATATTCGTACCAGCCTTCTGTGGATTGTACCGACCCCTCGATCTGCTCCGGACCCATCTCTACCACAAAGCGGGCATCCTCCCATCCAGGCCTGGCAGCATAGGTGATGTCGACATGATAGGTTCCCGGTGTGTTCATTTGAACATGCCACTCCACGAAATCATCGGTGGTCTGCATCTTCGAGATGTGAAAATGACCTGACTCCCCTCGCCTGTTGAAACGTTTCTGGGCGGCTCCGGAGGTGGAGGCGGACAGGTAATCCAGGAGGACAGAGCCATCTTCGCCCTGCTCCACGACATAGGGGTCGATATCAGGATCACCTTCGATCTCCAGCACAATCACCGAGTTGGTCGCATCCGGCGCTTCAGCGGGTAAGTCGATCGAGAGGCCACCGGCCTCATCCCGGTCGACTGTAAGTGTCTCTTCCGGATTCAGGAGCGGGTAGGCCTTTTTGATTTCGTTATTCAATCCGTCCAGGTTCAGTTGCCCATTCCCGGGCCAGTCGAATACATGGAGGAAGAGCCGGTTGCCTTTTCGTGTGCTGTATCCCCAGGGTAGTTCGTAGGGAAACGGGGATGGCGATGTTCCATAGATACTCTCCGAGTTTTGCTGCATCCAGTCTCCGACTGCATTCAGTATCTCGACTGATGGATTCGGGATAATCCCCTCACCTGTCGGGCCGACGTTTAACAGGTAGTTGCCACCTTTACTCACGATGGTGACCAAGCGTCTGATCACCTCATCGGATTTCTTCCAGTTGTTATCGTGTCGGCTGTAACCCCAGGTGTCATTCAAAGTCTGCGGGGTCTCCCAGTATTCCTCGATGCCCCCGATCGGCATGCCGTTATCGGTCATGCTCTGGTAATCACCCAGGAGTTCCTTGTCGTAGTGGCCGACCCGGCCATTAACCAGGGCTCCCGGCTGCAGGTCGTGAACCAGGTTGGCGAATTCCCGCCCCTGTTCCTGGGTGTACATGCCCCGGTCGAACCACACGACACCCATGGGTCCGTACTCCGTCAATAATTCCGTCAGTTGGGGGATGGATTTCTCGTCGAGGTACCGGCGAAACAGTTCCGGATGATCCATCGTATCCAGGTTGGTTTGGGAGGTATCGAAATCCCAGAAATTCCCATAGGCGTAAGGGTGATTCCAATCCTCCCGGTGCGAATAGTAGACACCAAACTTGATGCCGGCCTCGGCACAGGCTTCCGCCAGTTCTCGTATGGGATCGCGTTTAAAAGGTGTGTAGTCAACGATGTTGTAATCGCTGACCCGGGAATCATACATGGCAAAGCCGTCGTGATGCTTGGACGTGATGATGATGTACTTCATGCCGGTCTTCCTGGCCAGCGACACCCATTCCCGGGCATTGAACTCGGTTGGGTTGAACGTGGCCGCGATCGCCCGGTATTCCTCCACCGGAATCTGGAACTGCTGCATGATCCACTCCGCTATGTCCCCCTGTTCGATTCTTTGTCCGTTCCATTCACCCCCGAGTACGGAATAGGGCCCCCAATGAATGAACATCCCGAACTTGCCGTCTACAAACCAGGCTGGAACGTTTTGCGTCTGATCCCCAACCACTGTTTGGTTTTGAGAGTCTTGCGCACAAGCCGTGAGTAGAAGACAGACCAGGGAGAAGAGTATTTGTGCAGCTTTAATGGTTTTGCTCATGGCGTTCTCGCAGTTTGAAAAGCGGGTTGTGTTCATAGAGTTAACCAAATTCAATTTCCTGTAGGACCATACCGTAATGGCTTCCAGGCGGGTTCACCTCGATGGTCTCACCATTGACCTCATCCCAATAATTCCCTGAATAACACAGCCATGCGGTCTTTCCATCGTCGGAAATAAATTTTGATGGGAAATTGAGGAAATACCCCTGTTCTCCAAAATTTTTCATATAGGTAACGAGTTTCCATGGGCCCGTTATACCGTCAGATTCCAGGATGTAAGAACTCATCTTTCCGGACGTGGGCCAGCCATCGGTAACGCACATCAGGTATTTTTTCAGAGGCGCGTTGTAGGTAATGGTCACGCAGCCACAATTGTTGTTCCAGTCAATCAGTGGGTTGATGGCCTCAAAATCGTTTGTC
>QMPQ01000212.1 GCA_003648635.1 Bacteroidota bacterium
CAATTTTGAAATCAATGCCATTGGAACTGTGTTGGGAGCTTTTGGAAAGGACCGACACAAACGGCTCCATCTTCCGGATAGTTTCTTATCGCGGATAGAGACGACACCATCTCTTGGACGGGACTCGATCGAAAGCCTGGATGAACGAACTACATGGGAACTGTCACTTGTAATTCCGATAGAAACCTTTCATTTTTCTACATTGGAAACACTTTCGGGAGTGGATGCGCATGCTAACTTTTACAAGTGTGGCGACAAACTGAAGCAGCCACATTTCCTCTCATGGAAACCTGTACTTTGCTCCAAACCTGATTTTCATACCCCTCGGTATTTCGGACAGCTCTCTTTTCTGTAAAAATCACCAGGTCTGATGAGTAAAACACCGGAACAGGTTCAATCTGAGAAGCTATTTAAGAAGATTTGTCGTAAGATGGGCACCACCATGCGGGATCATTCACTAATCGGCGAAGGTGATCATCTGCTTGTGGGACTCTCGGGTGGAAAGGATTCCATGATTTTGCTGGAAGCCCTGGCTGAACGCTTACGTGCGGTCCCCTTTGATTTCAAAATATCCGCAGCCCATATTGAGGCCACAGGTATTGGTTATGAAATTAACAGGGATCGCCTGACTTCGTTTTGCGAGCAGCTGGGCGTTCCACTCCATTACCGCACCACAGCACCCGATCTTGCAAAGGATCCTTCAAAAACTGCCTGTTTTATCTGTTCCTGGCAGCGCCGAAAAGAACTGTTCAATCTTACGAAAGAACTGAACTGTAATAAACTGGCCCTGGGGCACCACCGAAACGATGCCATAGAGACACTCCTGATGAATATGATCTACCACGGTTCCATCTCTTCTCTCCCTTACTCCCTGAAGATGTTTGAAGGACGCATTCAACTGATCCGGCCCATGATGGACCTGGATGAACGAATGCTGGAAGAATATGCCAGTCTGAATGACCTGGTTAAAGTGGAAAAGAGTTGTCCGCACGAGGATAGCACACAACGGGAAAGCATTGCCCAACTTCTAAAACAGGTGGAAGAGCTCCACGGAAAAGGTCCATACAATATCTTCAAATCAATGGATAAAATATTCGAAGAGTACCTACCGGTTAAAGATTGAATTTCTTCATTTCCTCAATGGCAAGATCCGATTTAAACCGTCGGACCCGGCTATCATTCTGAACTCCGGTAAATCTGGAGATTATTTCAACCGGGACCTCCAGTTCAATGGCATTTTTAATAAAGGTATTCACTGCAGTTCCGGCTGTTAAACGACGATAAAGTGGCAATCCTTCCTCGCCTGCAATCGCAGTATAAATCATTCTGTTAAGTCCAAGATCCTTACCCATGAGTCTGAGATACTTATTCATGGTGATAATGCTCATGGACGGGAAAGCTGTGTTATTCAGATAGTACTTATTTTCATATTTCTGGCGAATCTGCAGGGCATATGTATTCATTGGGATGACCCGAACTCCACCACCTTGTCCCCTTATTACAATCCCGCCCTCTTTTAAATCTTCCTTTTGCAGTCTCTGCAACTCCGAAAATCTTAGACCTGCAAAACACATGAAACAGAAGAGATCCCTCACCCGCTCTATCCTCCGGTTATCTGTGGGGTACTCCTTCAATTGCATGAGTTCACCCCAGTGGAGGAACAATGGAGTTTGAGATTTTTGGTCCGGGGCATTCATCTGTTTATAGAACTCTTTGTATTCACGATATACGTTATAGCCCTTGTCCGTAGCCCAATTCAGGAACCATACCAGGTTATTTACTGTTTTATAAATGGTCGAATACTGGTAGCCTTTCTTCTGACAGAAAGCGATAAAATCCTCCAGGAACTGCGCATCCAGCTTATGAAATGAAATGGGGCTTAGGGACTGATCATCGAATTCTCGCAGTAGCTTATAGAGGGTTCTGACTTTGCGATAGGTGGCGTTGCTCCAGTTGGGACTATTGCTCTCCATGAATTGAAAAAAAAGATTAAAAAATCCCCCTGAGTACTTTGGCTTTAAGCGCTGATACAGTTGTCGAAAATTTTCAGGACTTAGCTCCTCACCCGAATGTTGCAGTGCCTCCATTGTTTTACCTGCTATATCCTGCATACTTTCCAGCCAGTTATTGAAACCTTGCGCTCCCGGGTAGGCCACTTGAATTTTTTGAAGATCTGCATCCCATCCGTTCATATCGACTTTTATTCCAGTCCCAATAATAACCCGGTTTCCACCGAAAGTGACACTCATAAACACCGGGCGATCTGCGGATAGCAAGTTGCCTGCTGCATCTTTTCGTTTCTCTATCTGAAACCTCGTCCTCATCTCTTACAAGTATACCATGAAATAAAACGATCCTGGACAGATTTTATTAAGATTCAGTATTTTTGGCAGATGGAGAGAAGCATTAAGATTACCGAAGATGGTTCCCATACTATGTTTGTTCATGGATTGGATGAGTCATACCATTCTACGCATGGTGCTCTCCAGGAATCGATGCATGTCTTTATCAAACAGGGTCTGCTTACAGTAAAACAGTCTTCTTTAAGAATCCTGGAGTTGGGATTTGGTACAGGCCTGAATGCTGTTTTGACTATGGCAGAATCAATTTCGCTGAACCTGGACATCAACTACCATGCTGTTGAAAAATACCCCTTAAAGGAAAGCGAATACAAGCTTTTGAACTATGAAAAAGTAATTGAGCATTTACCGAAAGGTACTCTTCATCGCATGCACAGCTGTCCATGGGGAGAAACTGTTAAGATTTCGGACCGGTTCACCCTGTACAAAGAAGAGGCTGATTTCAGATCCATGAATCTCCCCTCCTATTTCAATCTGGTTTACTTTGATGCCTTTTCTCCCGATAAGCAACCCGAACTCTGGACTGACGAGGTCATCGGCCTCATCGCACAGGTCTCAGAACTGGGAGCCATCCTGGTTACTTACTCCTCAAAAGGAGTTGTTCGCAGAACACTATCTTCCTGCGGCTTCGAAGTGCATAAAGTTGCAGGCCCCCCTGGGAAAATAGAGATGATCAGAGCCATAAAAAGATAATTGTGTGGTCTATAATATTTCTTTTATCTTCGCATGCAATATTTTTAACTAAGAACTCACATGAACAAACAGATTATTACACTCGTAGTAGTGGCAGTTGCAGCCATGGCTGTAGGATATTTTATTGGAACAGGTACCAGCAGTGGTGTAAAGCCCGAAAGTCAAATAACCATGAAAAATCAGACCGACTCTCTGAACTATTTCCTGGGATTGAACTGGGGTTACAGCCTGGAAGAAGCACCCTGGGAGGCTGATGCCGATCTTCTTGCTTCCGGAATTGTTCAGGTTTTGACAGACAGCTCTTCTTTCGATCCAATGACTGCTCAGAATATATTCAGGGATCTAAGCATGGCCCTCTCAGAAATTGAACAGAAAAGAGCCGAAGAGGATTCCTTTCAAACACTTGAGGATGGTGTAGCCTTTCTTGAAGAAAATGGAAGAAAAGATGGTGTGACTACGACAGAATCCGGTTTGCAATATGAGGTAGTCACCCTGGGTGACGGTCCCATGCCCACCGAAGCTTCAAGAGTATATGTGTTTTATGAGGGAACACTTCTCGACGGAACTGTATTTGACGGCAACTTCGATACCGGCGACACTATTGATTTCCTCTTAAATGGAGTGATCCCCGGATGGACAGAAGGTCTGCAGTTGATGCCAGTAGGATCAACCTATAAGTTCTATATTCCTTCCAACCTGGCATATGGATCAAGAGATTCCGGCCCCATCCCGGCTAACTCAACACTGATTTTCAAGGTTGAATTGCTTGAAGTAAAATAGCACGCCCCCTATTAGATTAAAAGGCTGTCCGCCATGCGAACAGCCTTTTTTTTGATCATATAGATCGAATTGTGGCTATCTTCAATATACTATCCTTAAATTTACATTCTAACTGATAAAGAAATCAAGTATGAGCTTCGAGATAAACGGCCGCCTGGCAGAAAAATTCGAAACACAAAAGGTCTCGGACCGATTCCAGAAACGCGAATTTGTCCTGGAGATAAAATCTAACAGTGCCACCGGATATGAATTTGTCGACTTTATTAAATTCCAATCCACACAGGATAAATGTGCACTGCTGGATCAGGTTAACATCGACGACACTGTTAAAGTCTCCTTTAACCTTCGAGGTCGAAAGTGGGAAAAAGATGGCCAGATATCCTATTTTACAAACCTCGAAGCCTGGCGCATCGAGAAACTTTCGAACGAAACTGGCGAACCCACAAGCGAGACTCCAATCGTGAACAGTGAATCAGGCGATGCTCCTTTCCCTTCAAATCCACCCGAGAATAATTCCGGATTTGATGATCTGCCATTTTGAAAACTTGAAAACACAAACAAACCCCTAAGAAAAGTTGGCAGAGGCATCAAACCGGTAACGGATCATTCTTCCTGTGGATGTTCAACTTCAATTTTGCTTACTTCCCCGGAGCGAAAGTGCTTTGGGATAACCATTTGCACTGGAATTGAAAACTCAATGGTAATACCTTTAAATGAACTGTCAGTGACCGAGATTTCTCCCTTCATGGCCTTAACCAGCCCGCCGGCCAGCTTATAACCAAGTCCGACTGTATCGGTGGTATTGTACCAGTCCTCTTCTTTATCAGTTGTTTCAAAGATCTTCCTGATTTCATCCTGCAGCAACATGTTGCTGCTATCCTTAATGGTGAAAATCAGTCTGTTTTTTTCGGCGAAGGATGCGCCAAATTCTACGACTCCCTTTTTGGTCTGGGTCAGAGCATTCTCAATGAGACAGCTTAAAGCTCTCGACAGGCGCTGCTTGTCAGCAATGATCCTTGACTTTTTGAATGCTTCTCTGACATTCAAAAGCAAGGCTACCCTATCCCTGTTTGCCCTGTATCGATCCATGTTATACTGTTCGTACAACTCCTTCAACAAATCATAAATCGCTACTTCGTCCTCTTTCAGTTGAAGGTTTCCTGTTTCGACCAGGGTAAGATCAATCAGGTTGTCCATCATGTTTAAGAGCGAATTGCTGTTCCGGGTAATGTGGTCTATATAAGAGTCCCTTTGATCGCCATCTACATCTTCATCACCCAGAAGATGCGAAAAGCCAATGATGGCATTCATGGGGGTTCTTATCTCGTGTGAGATATTGGAGAGAAATCTGGTTTTAACGCGTGTGCCGTCGGACTGAAACTGTTTCAGCGTATCCTCCAGACCGGCAACTTTCTGTTCAAGTTGCCTGGCATATTCCAGAAGCTCGTTATATTCAAGCTTTTCTCTCATCATCACCCTTTTATTCAGCAATATTTCAATTATATAATACCAATCCTCACGCCGAGGGGGCATTGAAGCACTATCGCTTCATCCTTTTAAGGATTTTAGCAGCATCATCCATGTAATAATGATTGGATGAGGATGCAATACTTGCCAGCTTTCGTCTGGCTTGATCTGTTTCGTCCATTGCCAGGAGACATCCAGCCAGGAACCATTCAGCTTTCTGGATATACAGGTTATCGTCCTGTTTAATGACCCTGATAAACGATTTGCTTGCTTCCTTATGCTGATCAATTTCCATATTAGATACACCCATATAAAAATCGGCTTCCATCTTATTGGAATTAAGTACGAGCACCTCATCGAAATTATCAATGGCGGCTTCAAATTCTCCTTTGAGAAAATGCTCCTGGGCTCTCCCCATCAAGAGTTTAACATAATCATTGTCCACCGAACGATTGGTAAGAACCAGCTCGTAGGGCTTCATGTACTTGGCAAATAAGTCGTTATTAGATAGGGGACGTCCAAGTACCGTGGCCAGACCTATGGCCACCAACAACGCAAGTGCTGCTGATGCTGCATAGTGCCATGGCCGAGTGAACCGAAAAACCCTTTTACCGGTCTCCGATCTTCGTGTTTCTTCCCGCAGGTCTGTCAACTGGGCCCGGAAATCCAATACCTCGGTATCGGCGATGGCTTCATCGACCTCTTTGTAGAGATCCAGATCGACCAACAATTCCGGACTGGCGTTGAGCTCCTGCTCAAACCTGGCCAACTCCTTCTCTGAGAGCTCGTTGTCCAGATACTTTTGTAAAATGTGCCTGTCGCGTTTCATATCAGTATATATTAAATTAGTGTCAAGGATGCAGGACCCACGTAAACCCATTCCTGGCCATACATTTGGAACCTGTTCTCCCTGGTACAAGTATGCACGCTTGCATACCTTCCAGAGTATTTACACAATTACTTGTGCGTCAATGCAGGAATTTCCGTTTCCGGATTTTCCTTACCGATTCATTGCTACAGGGCTACAATACTCCCCTTCAACTTCACGGTTCAATATGTCATGCGGTCATAGGACCGTCTTAATGTCTTATTCAGACTATCCAGGAATTCCAGATTACTTAACCGGAGGATG
>QMPQ01000213.1 GCA_003648635.1 Bacteroidota bacterium
CATCAGGTTGATTGTATGCGTTTCACCCCCCATCAGGATCCAGTCTGAATCATTCCAGCTGTAGCGTATTCTGTTCTTGTGCTGCGAGACACCGGACAGTGCATGCACATCAAATGAAATGGAGCTTGGCTTCTTTTTTAGCTCCAGCCTTTGGATCCCAGTGACCGACCTCTCGATCCTGAGCCTGTTTTGGGTACTGTTGTGGGGAATTCCGTTTACAGACAATTGATCGATAAAGAGCTGAGGTACGATACTATTTTCCACCACCCGGGAGGGATCAAATACCAGGAAACCTTTGATGCTGCCGAAAACAAGGGTCCCGTCCTCCAGTCTTCCCGCATTACGTTTTATGAATGCTTCCTTTACTCCAAGTTCGTGATTGGAATAGTTAATGATCTTCCCTGTTTCAGGAGTGAAGCAGGAGAGCCCTTTAAGGTGGCTTACCCAAAGCTTCCCGCCATCATCTTCCAGGATGCTGCATATTTCGTTGTCGGCCAGTCCATCGGCAATGGATACATTGGAAAAACTGTTTGTGGCCCGGTTGAAGCTGTTTATTCCACCGCCGTTGGTTCCCACCCAGACCATTCCCCTGGAATCCTCATAGATACAGCTTACTGAACTGTTCGAGAGTGATTGGTCGTTCCCCGGATTGCGCCCGAAAGTCCTGATCTCTTCTGTATCTGTATGTACCAGGGTAATTCCTGAATGCAGGGTTCCCACCCAGAGCCAGCCCTGGCTGTCAAGCAAGAGGGCCTTGCACCGGCCTCCGGAAAGCACTTTCCCGGCTCCGTCCATACCGGAAAGAAAAAGGTAGTCACGTGGCCTGAGGGATGCGGGAACTTTTAACAGGCCGTGAGAACAGGCAAGCCAGAGGTTCTTTTTCAGATCAATGATCATGTCGTTAATCTGATGCTTTTCCGGATCGAAAAGTGCTTTCGGAATCGGAATGTTTTCATTGCTGTCGCTGCCGGATTTGCTGAACCACAGGCCGTGCTTCAGGGTTCCAGCATAATAGCCATCTTTTACCCGGACAATGGCTGACAGGTCCTTAGGATCAAAGGATGCCACCTGTTTTTCCTTGACCTTATTCTTATACCCAGGATCTTTATAGTGGGTCTGGATGATTTCACTGCCCCTGTCAAGAGTTTTTACCCTGTAGATGGTGTTTCCGAAAGGTTCAAGCAGCCTGCCCCCGAAATTCACCACCTGGAATTCATCGATCCTGGATTCCGTAGGAAAAAAATGAAAGAATTGCCTGCTCCAGTCCATGATATGCACCCCCCTGGCGGAAGCCAGGTAGACTACATCGGACCGGTCCATGTATATGTCCTGCAATGGGGTTTCGCTGAGCCAGTCGGAATCATTAAGCCGGGCTTCCACGTTCTTTAGCTCTTCCGTATACCTGTTGTAAATATGGAGTCCGTGTTGAGCGCTTGCGATCCAGATTTCCCCACTCTTCCGTGTTACCAGGTTCATGACAGGGGATTTGAAGTCTGCAATCTTCTCGGCAGAATCGCTAGCGGGATCAATTCTGAAGAGTGATTTTTCAGCGCCGGCCCACAGGATGTTCAGCTCATCCCTGATGATGGTGCCGTTTCGATAAAAGAACTGTCCTGAAAGATCCGGCATGGCGTACTGCTTCAGGATCTCTCCCTGGAAATTCAAAAGCAGGACACCTTTTCCGGGTTCGTAAATCCAGAGTGTGGAGTCTTCATTGACCAGGAGTGCATTGACATGCATGTGTCCTTTTATCCGCTGAAACCTGCCATCCCGGGGATCAAACTTCAGCATTTCGCCAATGGTTCCCATCCACAGCTTCCCACTGGAATCTTCATCCATGGAAATGATCCGGTCCCGGGCCCTGACCTTCCCTCCAGCATTCATGGGGAAGTATTCAATCTTATCTTCAGCCAGGCTATACCTGTATATCCCGGGTTGGAAAGTGGAGAACCATGTATCTCCGTTTCTGGAGGGGAATATGGATACGATGTGATTATCGACCCTCGATGTTTCCTGTGCCTGCTCCGGGCGGATTACCTTCAGGTCCCTGCCATCATACCTTGCGATTCCGTCCCTCGTACCAATCCATATAAAACCGGATGCATCCTGCCGGATGGAGATGATCTTGTCGTGTGGAAGTCCTTCGCCGGTCCCCATGGAGATAAATCGGTACTGTCCCTGAAGCTGTGTACAGGCGAAAAGTAAAAATATAAGCAGGCTGATGTTTGTTTTCATTTCCCAACTCCTTTTGATAATCCTTTCTGAGGATAACCTGCAGCAAATATATAAATTTCGACATCAGATTGGCTTTGAGAGAATTTTTCAATCTCGATCCAGAATTAAAACTAACGATAAGTAGTTTGCTTATTTAATATTCTGCTCAATACTACACGAAATACTGCTCGAAATGATAAAAAATGAGCAGTATTTAGTTAGGTTCAGAATTTGGGTATTAGACAAAAGCAAGCCATGTGAATTTCCAAATCGTCAGAATCTTCACCACAATGATTGAGATATTGGCTTCTCAAAAGGGCATCTCTCCCAGTGTGTTTTGCAAGTAAGGGGAGGACCTGTTTGTACGGATTCTTATATCCATTGAACGATATGTATTGTGATCTGTTTCTGGTTCTGTGGAAGTGGGGGCGTTTATGGCTTATCATTGCATTATGAATCCAGCTCATCTTTTCAGGCCCAACATCGATAAACCAAGCAGGGATCATCATTCTGGACCCATTATCTGGGCAGATAATAATGATTATTTACATGTGGTATTTATGTATTATGATGACGATAAGGGACATATCCCTGAGAAATCTTATAATCCACTTTATAAAAGAAATGTAAGAAATATATAAAAAGATGAGAAATATTAAGAAAATTTTAAGCCTTTTGTTTGTCACTTTTATTATGACAAATACTTTCGGGCAAAACACCCGTAGCAAAGATGTTGATGTATTACGTGGAATAGCCGACAAAATATTGGCGAATTCTGAGTTTTCCTTTACAGATCAGAATACAGGAGAGCGGTATGAAAGTGTAAAGGGCTTGCCCCTGTCTCCCGATCTGAAGGTAACCAGCGAATACAATGAGTGGAAATATCAAAATGGAGTACTCAACCTGGCTTTTATTAAGTTGAGTGAATTAACCAGCGATCAAAAGTATAAGGAGCATGTGCACGGCAAATATGACTTTATCCTGAACAGCGGAAATCTGGGCTACTTTGAAAAACAGGTTAAGGCCATCAAATCAGGTGAAGTGGATGGCAAACCATCCCCTGAATTCGCAAAGCTGCGTGGAAATACAGCGAAAGCCAGCTTCTGGCAGATCTTCCGGCTGAAAAAACTGGATGATTGCGGCGCTCAGGGAGCCGCACTGATTGAGGTGTACAAGGAAGATGGGGAAGAGATCTACCGTAAGTACATTGAGCGATTTGCAAAATTTGTCAGAGAAGAGGAGTGCCGCCTGGAGGATGGGACGCTCGCACGACCCATTCCCCGTGAATACACTGTTTGGTCGGATGACCTATATATGTCTGTGCCTTTTATGGCAAGGTACGCTGCACTGACCGATGACACGGAAATGATGGATGATGCGGTTTTCCAACTCTTACGTTATTTCGACATTCTGTTTGATGAAGAAAAAGGGCTCTATTTTCATTGTTATTTTACCGAATTGGAAACATGCGGTGTGGCGCATTGGGGACGGGCCAATGGCTGGGTTATTGTGGCTACGGTGGAATTGCTGACGCTGCTGCCCGAAGACCATCCTCATAGAGATCAGCTTATCGCAAATCTGGAAAAGCATATCCAGGGCCTCGCACGACATCAAAGCGGATCTGGATGCTGGAGGCAGCTGTTGGACAAGACGGATTCCTACACCGAAACCACCTGTACAGCCATGTTTATCTACGGCATATCAAAAGCGGTCAATAATGGCTGGATTGATAAGGATTACACCAGCGTTGCAAAATATGGATGGGAAGGTTTGATGACCAAAATATCTGATGAGTACGATGTTAAAGACATCTGCATGGGTTCGTCAACTGATCCTTCTTTGAGCTTCTACTACAATCGTCCGGCTCTGGTCAATGACAGCCATGGACTGGCAACTGTACTACTGGCCGGAACGGAATACTTGAAGATAAAAGAGTTCTATGAATTTGTAAATATGAGCAAGTATTTGAAAAAGGCGGAGAAGAAAAATGCTAATCGTAATTAGAATGAAATTAATTATAAACAAATGAAAAACATAATAATTGCAGTGATGCTCCTTTTTCTCACGGGATTCGCTCCAGATAAAAACCGGACGGATGTCAGCCTGAAGTGGAAGGACAGCTCAACGCAGGTATCTGAAATTCGCTCCGAAAGCGGCAACTTGTTCAAGAAGCTAGCGCATCACGGCCCTGCTATCGAAAACGAGTGGATGGGGGTTCGAATCTATTTCGACAAAAGGTGTGCACTGGATGTTTATAACAAGCAACGCGTTGGTCTGGAGCTGGCGGTTGCTTCATGGTATCCAACCGAAGAACAGCAGCAGGCGGGCTGGGGTTCCGATCAGTATAAGGTTGGGCAGACCATTGGGCTCGGGGGCGTACGCCTGTGGGACAATGGCAAGGTTGTCCGACTTAATCCGGTTTCCATGCGCACAGCCCGGGTGCGCAAAGAGGCCGGTTTTTCTCAGATTGAGATGTTTTCTGAGGGCATTCCGTATAAGGGTGGAACGGTGGATATCCTGATCCGTGTTTCTGCCTTTGCCGGTATTCGGGAGATGAAGGTGGAGGCGTTCGCGCATTGCGACGATCCGGTCGAATTTGTTACCGGTATTAATTATTGGGAGACCACGGAAACATTCCAAGGCGATCATTATATCGGCACGTGGGGACTTCACCCGGAAGATGTGGCGGCATCCCCGCAGGCCATCGGCGCCGCCGTACTTTACAACCCAGGCGACTTTGCTCAAACGGTGAAAACCGATGGCGAAATCCTGCTGGTTTCAAAGCCCGCAAAGGTCCTCTCAACATGGATTGTCAGCGCCTGTGAAAAGGAAGCCGGAGTCAATCGCCAACGGTTTGAACAACTATGTGGAGAGCTGCTTCAACAGCAAGTGAACCCCTTAAGCGATGAAGAGCGGCTTGCCTGGTGGCACGAAGCCCGTTTCGGTATGTTTATCCATTGGGGGGTATATTCCCAGTATGCCGGAATTTACAAGGGACATGATCAGGCCAAAGGTGGTGCGGAATGGATTATGAACCGGTGTAAAATTCCGGTGACCGAATACAAGGAAAATGCCACAAGCTTTAATCCGGAAAACTATGATCCGGAGGCCTGGGTGAAAATGGCCAGGGATGCGGGGATGAAATATTTGATCATTACTGCGAAGCACCATGACGGATTTGCTCTTTTCGACAGTGAGGCCAGTGACTGGAACGTGGTCGATGCCACACCGTATGGCAAGGATCTCTTAAAGCCGCTGGCTGAGGCTTGTAAAAAGCATGGGATCAAATTGGGATTCTACTATTCTCAAAACCAGGACTGGTGTAATCCCGGCGGATCGGCCGCAGGTAGGTTATCGAAGGAAGGCTGGCCCAACCCTGAAGCCGCAAAAGTCGATGCCTACACCAAAAAACATAATGGACACTGGGATCCGGCTCAGGAAACCGCGACTTTTGACGACTATATCGACCGGGTTGCTGTTCCTCAGGTGCGGGAATTATTAAGCAATTATGGTGAAATTTCCGTTCTGTGGTGGGATACCCCGCGCGGCATGACCGATGCCGCGGCTCTGAAATTACAGGAGCAACTTAAACTGCAGCCCCATATTATCACGAACGACAGGTTGAAACGCCCGAATTTTCCCGGCGATACAAAGACTCCGGAGCAGCACATTCCTGATGTCCACGGTTTGGAAGGGGTGAATTGGGAGGTCTGCATGACCATGAATAAAACCTGGGGATATGGATTGCGGAAAATGGATGCTGAGTGGAAGTCTTCCGAAACCTTAATCCGAAACCTGGTGGACATTGTTTCAAAAGGTGGAAACTACCTGCTGAATGTCGGTCCCAAGCCGGACGGATCCTTTCCCGAGGAAAGCATCGTTCGCTTAAAGGAGATCAGCGAATGGATGACCGTTAACAGCGAGGCCGTTCACGGCACAGTGGCCGGGCCGTATCAATCCTTCTCCTGGGGGCGTTGCTCCAAAAAAGAGAATGAAAAAGAGACCACGCTCTATTTATTCGTTTTTGACTGGCCTGCGGAGGGCAGACTGGAGGTTCCCGGGATAGCCAACGACGTGATGAAGGTAAGCCTCATGGCTGATAACACGGAACTGAAAGCCCATAAGAAGGACGGTAATCTGATGATTGAGCTTCCCGCCGAAGCCCCCGATAAAATTGCCAGTGTGATAGCGGTGACCGTGAAGGGGAACG
>QMPQ01000214.1 GCA_003648635.1 Bacteroidota bacterium
TAATCATGTATGGTTTAGGCAGCGCTTCCGAAATGGGTTCCTGTAGATGAACCAGGTCCACATCTTCGGGGATCTGGCTGGCCAGCGCTTCTTCCGGATTATAGGGGATGATCTTTGCAAAGTCACAGTGCGATCCCTGTCCCACCAGGAAGGTGACGCGGTGCCCCATCATGACCAGCTCCTTTCCAAGGTGCCAGATAACCCTGCTGATTCCGCCATATTTAGGAGTTGGAATCTTATCCTTATAGACTATCAGGATATGTTGTGCTTCCATTTGTTATTTTTTTTGAATACGTGAAAGCACCGACAGGAACAGGGGAATGTCCTGGGAGGACAGGGTGGCCATCCGCTCCATAATGCGGTGGTAGAGCGGGGTTCCTGCCAGGATTCCGGTTTCGTTTAGTAGTTGGGCAGTTTGCCTCTTTAAAGTCCCCCATCCTTCGTCCGATTTGCTAAGGGGAGTTCCAGGTAAGTCAAGCTGATTAAGGGGGGAGAGCTCGTAAGCTGTTACCATGACCGATTGAGCCAGGTTCAGCGAAGGGTAGGGGCCCGCCATGGGAATACTCATGGCCATATCCGATTGCAGGATCAGGGCATTGGGCAGACCACTTTCCTCTGTTCCAAAGAGGACTCCAACATGTTTAAGGTGTTCACTTTTATTTTCCAGTTGTTCCCGGATTTCGCGGCTGGAGTGATAGTCGTGCTTGGCAGTACGCCTCTTGGCAGTGGTGCAGACCACCAGATCGAGATCTGCAACAGCCTCATCAAAATTATCGAATAGAAGGGCCGATTCAAGAATATCATGTGATCCATGGGCCAGCATTCGGGCTTCATCGCCCAGGTGGTCGCAGGGATTAATTAGGCGAAGGTGCCTGAATCCCATGGTTTTTATAGCCCTGGCGGCAGCTCCTACGTTTCCGGGTACTGCGGGTTTATATAGTATAAAATGGATCTCCAAGGTCTCTTCTTCTACTGCAGCCATCCATCCGATTGGCAGCTTTGATCAGCCAAATTACAATTTTTCCATTTGTTTAATCAGAATAGTTCCCCGCGCTTTGAATCCTACGCTATTGTTTTCAGCCTGATCCTCGATAACAGCGATCAATTCATTTTTCAGTTCGGGGTATAGCAGTACATGGTGGTAGATGATAGTCATGGCATGAGCCTTAACTGCTACCGGATAGAGCTCTGAAACCAGGTAAGAGAAACAGAGGTCGATTAGCAAGCCCTGTTCATTCTCGGGGATATCATAACGAGTCAGCATTCTTAACAGGGAGCGAAGCGTACCCATTGATTCCAGTTCTGGTAATGCTTTGACAGTTTTACCTATATGCTTACGGGCCAGTCCGGGCTTAAATTCATCGCTTCCGTCCAGCACCCAGGCGGCTCTCCACGCGATGGGATCTTTTTCATAAAGGGCCAGCTGGAGGAGGGTAATGAAATGGGATTCAGATTTGATTACCTCCCCGATAAGAAGGTCTTTTTCTGCACCCGATGGAAAATCGGCCAGTAGCGACCGGAAATCCATTATTCCTCCTCGGTTTGCTGTTTCATGGATATGATGTTATACCCAGCGGTATTAACACTATGCTTGTGGTTCATGTCGATTTTGGTCACCTGCATCACCATTTTATCTCCGTCTTCCTTGTCCAGAAAAGCGTATTCCAAAACCATACCATTGAGGGCGGAGGCCTGGGTAAACATGGCCCCAAAGGTTTGCTTATTGTTCAACCATTCCTTGCGCATCTCTTTTCCCAGTTTCTCAGAAACCCACATATGCACCTCGGTGGCTTCATCGTCCACCAGGTATTCGTCGCAGCTATAACCCAGAATATTTTTAGTTTTTCCTGTTTTCTTGTAATTAAATGGATTGGGATCCGAAGCGGAGTCCTCTTCCTCATAAGCTTCCACCTCTTCGGCCATGGCTTCTGCATCGACGGTGGTGGCAAAGCCGGTTTTTTCCCCATCATTGTTGGAAAGGATCAGCATGGCGCTGTTCTTGGTATCGAAGATTATGAGAGATTTGCTACCGTCATCGCTGAATTCCATGGCATAATCGGCATTCTCTTTCTGAATATAGGAATCATATAGCATCTGATTGTCCAGTTTGCCGTTTTTTTTGTAATTGGAGATCTCCATCTGAATGTGGGCATCAAAATTATAATCAGATTCATACTCCACATTGCCGGTGAGCCCTAAAGCATTCATCATCACCTTATTGGTGAAATTATTAGTGGCCGATTCTACAGATTCTTCTGGCTCATCATTGGTAGTGCTGTCCGTTTCGGCCGGCGCTTCCTTTTTTTCTTTAAAGACTACCTTCTTGACTCTGTCGCGCAGACTCTGGGAGTGTATCTCCTGGAAAGAGAAGAGCAAGGCTATTATGGAAAGTAAAAGAACAATGCGTTTCATGTGATTAAGTTTTAGTTGATCATCCTATGCAATTTAATACTTATATATTTAAGCAACAATCAAGATTCCATGAAGTTCACTTTCCCATTGATCCACGGCCGCCTGGTGAAGAGATATAAACGATTTCTGGCCGATGTGATTCTGGATGATGGCACTTTGGTCACCCCTGAAAGCATCGAATACCACAGAACATTACCTGTGGTGATGTAGTTTAACTATGCGCTTTTGTGTGGATGGACTGTGTTGCAGGATCTGTCAGTCCCTTCTCATCTGCAAACTGCTTGGCCTGGTGCATAAAGGCCTGAAGCCGCAGATCGATGGAGACATCCTCCTGTCCGTCATAAGCAATGCTCACATAGGGAATGTTGCCCTTATCCTTGCGTAATTGATCTGATACCGAAGCAACCAGTGTGCCCGGCATACAGGTAAATGGCAGAATATTAGCAATACCTGAAATTCCCTTGTCCGCCAGGATGGCCGAGGTGCCCAGGTTCAGTGCCGGGTCGCCATCGTAATGACGGTGCACATAGGGGCCACAGGCATTCAGCATATCCTTAACTGCTACTTCCTTATCCTCATCAAACAGGCCATGGAAGGGTTTGATGATCTTTTTGGCAATGGACTCCTGAAAATACTCCTGGAGTTTAGATTTCACCACCCCTTTGAAGTCACCCTTCCACTTACTGTCGCGGGTGTAGCGGATGGTGGAGTAAGAGAGCCACTCTGCGAAGGGTGCGATCCAGGTTTCGGCTCCAAATTTTTCCAGTCTCTGCACCATGTGGGCGCTGCAGAAATCGTTATCGCGCATAAAGATTTCTCCAACAATAGCAATCACTGGCTTGCGCTTGCCATTGGAGAGTGGTATCTGGGTAAAGGCGTAGGCGATCCCGGCCAGCGTATCGGTTAGTGTATCACCACCATTCTCCATACAATTTACCAGGTCCTTCAGTGCCTGCTGGTACACCTGTTCGGTAGAGCCTGGCATGAGCTCATAAGGTGTACGCTCCTGCTTCATTTTCCGGATCATATCCATAGCAACAAAACCCTTCCAGGCATTGAGTCTGAATTTGGAACCATGCCCACCGGAGATGGACTCGTAGGAGTCATCATTGCTTGGCGCAATGATTTCAGTCTTATCATATCCCAATCGGTCGAAGAGTACCCGCTGGAATCGGTTGTACTGACCGAAGCGGCAGGGACCATTGTGGTCGGGCATGAAGAAGCTGATTTTAGCCGGATCCACATCAGGCGACATCAGTTTCTTCAGGAAGCTACCTGTAGTAGCAATCATGGGGAAGCACTCACGTGCCGAGGTGTACTTACGTGCCAGATCCAGATCCTCCTGAGTCTGCATGGGAAGGGATTCGGCATTAATTCCAAAACTTCTGCAAACCGAAGCCATCACATAGGATGCATCACTCATGTAAGGGAAATAGAGGGTTCGGTCGGTCATGGGTGAGGAGGCCATTTGTCTGGGAACAAAAACCTTCTTCTTCCTGTCCTCACTAATTCTGGATCCCTTGAGACTGTCCAGGAAGGCTTCGTAGCGGGTGATCATCCCGGCATCGGCACCATGTTCGTCAACCTCAATCTCCATATAGGGCTTCCCAGCCATCTCTTCGTGCACAAAGTGGGCCAGGAAGGAGTCGGGACCGCAGCGGAAATTCCCCATGTAGATGCCATGCAGGCGATCGTCGCGGGCAATGATCCGGGCAGCGGCCAGGATGCGCTGACCGTTGGGCCAGTACATCTTGTTGTAGTCGTCGGTGATATGCTCCTCTTCCAGGGGCAGGTAGTCTGTGGGGATGGGGAGCACATCCAGGTTGATAAGTTTCTCTACCATACTCAGGTTCAATGCAGGATCGCCTGTATTATAGGGGCGACCGATAATCGCCAGGCACTCCCTGTCGGCCGGGAGCGAAGCCATGACCTCACGGCCCCTGGTCTTCACACGCTCTTCAAACACATCCTGCCTGGCATCGGCCTTTTTCATGGCCGCAACAATCTGCTTTTTGCTCAGCTTGAATTTTTTTCCAAAATAGTCATAGAGCTCTTTCTCCACAACCTTCCCGTAGTAGCGGAAATTCAGGGTGGGGCTCAGCAACCTCTCACGCTGCTCCTCCGGGATGGAGGCTTTGACCATAAAGGGAACCGTCTGTACCCAGGGACAGTTGGAGTTGGAGGTGGGATTGTCCTTCTTGGCTTTGGAATTGATGATAAAGGGGGTAAAGATATAATCCACTTTGTCCTCCAGCATCTCGTAGATATGACCATGCATCACCTCTATGGGGAAACAGGTTTCGGCCACAATCATGTTCAGTGCCTTCTTTACAGTTTGATTGTCGGTCTCGTCAGAAACCACCACATTAAATCCAAGCTCTTTAAAGAAGGTACTCCAGTAGGGGAATTGCTGGTAGAAAACCATTAGTCCGCGGGGGATTCCGATGGTTTGCTTACCAGGATCGGCACCGGGTTCGAATCCATCCGTAAGCATCCCGAGGCGCTCCTCAAAATAGTTGGGGATGCCCTGTCCCTTGCCTTTGCGTTCATCCATTTCCCACTTCTCGCACCTTCCGCCAAAATAAAGGGGCTTTTTCTCGCCTTCGATCCGCACCCTGCGGATTTCACACTGGTTGGAGCAGGCCTTGCAGGTAAATTTATCTACTGTATAAGGAATCTTAGAGATATCAAATCCCTTGAATCTTGTCTCCAGCTTATTCTTAATAATATGGTCACGTGCCAGCATGGCAGCACCAATGGCCCCGGTCACATCAAAGTGGGGAGGGATGTGGATCTTCTTTCCGGTCACCTTCTCAAAGGCAGCCACCACAGCCCTGTTGTTGGTTACGCCACCCTGGAACAGGATGTGCTCACCAATCCGTTTCTTACGCACCACCTTCTGGATGTAGTTATGGACAATGGAGTAGGCCAGTCCGCCCACCAGATTCTCTTTCTCCACACCCTTTTGCTGGAATGCATTCAGATCCGACTCCATAAATACCGTACAACGGTCGCCCAGTCCGGCCGGATTACAGGCTCCCAACGCCATATCACCAAATTCCTCAATGATATTGATATCCAGCTTTTCAGCCTGTTCTTCCAGGAATGATCCTGTTCCGGCGGCACAAACCTTATTCATCTCGAAATCGACCACCACACCATTGTCAATACTGATGTACTTGGAGTCTTGTCCCCCGATCTCAAAAATGGTATCCACCTCGGGGTCGAAGACGATTGCCGCTGTGGCCTGGGCAGTGATCTCATTACGGATAAGGTCGGCTCCAATAAAGTCACCCGTTAAGTAGCGGCCCGAGCCTGTGGTCCCCGCACCTTTGACCACTACCCGGCTTCCTATCTCTTCATAGATCTCTGACATTCCGCGTCTAATGGCCTCCAGCGGTTTACTGGCAGTGGGCAGGTACCTTCGTGCAATCACGCGGTTCTGATCATCAATCAACACCACGTTGGTACTCAGCGATCCTATATCCAGGCCCAGGTAGACCTCATAGGGTTTATCCGATTCAGGGATCTGATAGACCTCTTTTCGAATATCCATTTCGGGAGGAGTCAGTGGTTCAAAGGATTTACCCCTCGATTTCTCTCCATGAATATGCTTGTCAAGCTCACCTGTTCCCTGATAGGCGGCTTTCTCACCGGTCTTTTCTCCCTTACCCTCTTCCAGGTGGTTGAGCACAGCTCCTATGGCACCCATGGAGGTGTTGTGTTCGGGTATCAGGAGTTCACTATCCTTGGTGCCCAGAAGATCTCTGAAAGCTCTAACCATACCTATATTGGAAGAGACTCCTCCCTGGAACATCACCGGGAATTTGATAGTCTTGCCCCTGCCCAGCGAAGAGATGAAATTACGCGCTACAGCAAAACATAATCCAGCCACAATATCATGTACCGGTGTGGCGATCTGCTGAAGGTGAATCATATCACTCTTGGCAAAAACACTGCATCGTCCTGCAATTCTTGGAGGATCTTCCGA
>QMPQ01000215.1 GCA_003648635.1 Bacteroidota bacterium
CGCAGGCAGGTGGAAGATGGTGCACAGATCCTGGATATCAACGTGGACGATGCCATGCTGGATGCCGAGCATGAGATGCATACCTTCCTGAACCTTTTGATGGCGGAGCCAGAAATATCCAGGGTTCCACTGATGATCGACTCATCCAAATTTTCAGTCATTGAGACCGGTCTGAAATGCATACAGGGCAAAGCTGTGGTCAACTCCATTAGCTTGAAAGAAGGCGAGGAACAGTTTCTGGAGCATGCCCGCCTTATCAGAGCTTATGGGGCCGCAGTTATTGTGATGGCCTTTGATGAGCAAGGCCAGGCCGACAGCTATGAAAGACGTATTGAGATCTGTGAAAGGGCCTATAAACTACTTACAAAAAAGCTCAATTTCCCACCTGGTGATATTGTCTTTGATCCGAATGTACTAACCATTGGCACTGGTATCGAGGAGCACAATAATTACGCCGTCGACTTTATCAACACTACGAAATGGATCAAGGCTTACCTGCCATACGCCAGGGTAAGCGGGGGTATCAGTAACCTCTCCTTTTCCTTCAGGGGAAACAATGTGGTCAGAGAGGCCATACACTCGGTTTTCCTCTATCACGCCATCAAAGCAGGTCTGGATATGGGGATCGTTAATCCTGGGATGCTCCAGGTATACGATGAGATTCCTGCTGAATTGCTGGAATATACAGAGGACCTGGTGCTAAACCGCCGGCCCGATGCCACGGACCGGATTATCGAATATTCAGCCACACTTGACGAGGTGGAAAAAGTGGAGAAGCGCTTAGATATCTGGAGGGAAGAGTCTGTGGAAGAGCGCATAAAGCATGCTCTGATCAAGGGAATCACAGAATATATAGAAGCAGATGCGCTTGAAGCTCATAAAAAATACGGACTGGGCCTGAAGGTCATTGAAGGTCCGCTAATGGCCGGAATGAATGTGGTGGGTGATCTTTTTGGGGATGGAAAAATGTTCCTGCCCCAGGTGGTCAAAAGTGCCAGGGTTATGAAGCGTGCTGTGGCTACCCTGCTCCCATTTATCGAGGCGGAGAAAGCCAGCGGTAAGTCAGGCGAGAGTTCGTCGGCTGGGAAAATACTGATGGCTACTGTAAAAGGGGATGTGCACGACATCGGCAAAAATATCGTTGGAGTGGTGCTGGGGTGTAATAATTATGAAGTGATTGATCTTGGGGTGATGGTCCCCACCGAAAGAATCCTTGATGAAGCTGAAAAGCAAAAAGCTGATATTGTTGGACTTTCCGGACTCATCACACCCTCTCTTGAAGAGATGATCAATGTAGCCTCAGAAATGGAGCGGCGTCATATGAAACAGCCCTTACTGATTGGAGGAGCCACCACCTCTAAGATTCATACAGCTGTTAAGATAGAGCCTGCTTACAACCGGCCTGTAATCCATGTTAAAGATGCTTCCCGAAGCGTGGCTGTGGTTAGTGCATTGCTGTCCCCCGATCAACATGAGAATTATATCAAAGGGGTTCAGGAAGAATATAGAAATCTAAGAGCTTCTTATGCCGATGCCAGCCGGGATATAAAGTATCTTTCCCTGGAGGAGGCGAGAAAGAATGCCCTGCAGCTGGACTGGAAAGACGGAGACATCTTCAAACCTGGAAAGACTGGACTTCAAGTCCTCACTGACTATCCTATGGAGAAGATTGCAAAATACATTAACTGGATTTTCTTCTTCACTACCTGGGAGTTAAGAGGAAAGTTCCCTGATATTTTTGAGCACCCCGATTATGGATCCGAGGCCAGGAAGCTTTTTGATGATGCCCAGGAGATGCTGCAAAGGATCATCGAAGAAAAATGGCTTACTGCAAATGCTGTTTATGGTATCTTCCCGACCAATGCAGATGGAGATGATTTGGTGGTTTATGAGGCTGAAAACGCGAAGCGCAAACAGATCCGCCTTACCAATCTGAGAAACCAGACCCTGAAGGAAGATGGCCAAAGCAACCTTTGTCTCTCCGATTTTGTGGCACCTCTTTCATCTGGGATAAGCGATTATGTGGGAGCCTTTGCCGTAACGGCAGGAATCGGCATTGAAGCAAAACTGAAAGAATTTGAAGCAGATCATGATGACTACTCTGCCATCATGCTGAAAGCATTGGCTGATCGCCTTGCAGAAGCCTTCACCGAGCTTCTGCATGAAGAGATCCGGAAAAACGACTGGGGATATGCCACTGGTGAGGACCTGGATGTGAATGATCTTTTCAGAGAGAAATACAAGGGGATAAGACCTGCCCATGGTTACCCTGCCTGTCCTGACCACTCAGAAAAGAAAATTCTGTTTGAGCTGCTTGAAGCCGAAAAGCATGACATTCACCTGACAGAGAACTACTCCATGGTTCCGGCTGCCTCGGTAAGCGGACTCATCTTTGCTCATCCCGAGTCCAGGTATTTCTTTGTAGGAAAGATAGGAAGGGACCAGGTAGAGGATTATGCCCGGAGAAAGAATCTGAGCATTAAGGAGGTGGAGAGCTTGCTGGCCTCTAACCTTAACTACCAGACTGACTAGACTGGTTCGCCGTCACTTCGTTCACGGTCTATCTCCAGCCTGGCCCTGTCATTAATTAAATCAGCTACAATTTTCCGACCACGGATGGAGACATCCATACGGGTGGTGATTCGCTCAATACTGATATGTGGGATATCCACAGGATTAATGGTAATCCGGCCACTGGTGAGCCAAATCTCCACCACATAGGTACCCTTGATCAGATGGAGTTTCTTTTTCCGACGAATAGTCATGGCACGCACCAAATTTACTTCTGTACCATGTATCACAAGGTTGAGAGTGCTGCCCGAGCGGTTAGAAATATGCAGTGTACACTTTCCTCTCTTTCCTAATTTTACCTCCGGGCTTCCTATGCCACTGTTTTGTGTTGCCATTTAACTACCAAAAGTTACATAATTTCATTCAATCAATGAAATTTCTTCGGCAGACACCAGCTCTTTATAATTGTTCCACTCATTCTCAAGAAAATGGTCGATCATGACTATGGTCTCATTGGCCAGGGAAATGTACTGCTCCAACTTCTGAAGCTGGTTTTCTGTAAGCGGATTGGAGGCTCCGGTAATGCCATAGGTACCTCCCATTCTCACATAGAGTGCATCTGAGGGATAATAAATGCCCTGGATAGAGTCGTCCCGAAACACCAGCTTGGTGATTCGGTCCATCTCCTCCTTCATGCTATCTGTGGCCTCTTTTAAATCTTCACTTAGCTCCTCTCCTGCCAGTTTGCTCACCAGCTTATAACTCTCTTTACATTTCCTGACAGACGAAAGCGATTCGTTCAGGGCTGTTAAGCTCTCTATAAGTTTGTCTGTCTGGTCCTGCTTGAGTTTCATGCCGGCAAGATCATATTTCCTCCTGGGATCTGCTTGCACTTCGATGGAACTCAGGGTGGTGTCTCCCTTGTATGATATCTGCAACTTGTACATACCTGGAAGCACAGTACCGCCACCACCTGATTCCCGGTTTTGCTTGCTATCACTTTTTTCACTGAAACTTACTCTGACTCCTTTCCGGTCCAGATACCATATACTCCGGTTCAAGCCATTTTCCGGAACGCTTTCCAGGGTACGCACAAGATTCATATCCTGGTCCATCACTCTGATACATACACTGTCTTTTTTTTCCTCCCCCGCTTCTTCATCTACCTTAACAAAATAGGAGATTCGGGCACCCCAGGGCCTGTTTTCCCCTTCGTAATAAGCGTCTCCGGAAAAGTAATAGCCCGGTGAATTTTTGGTGTCGGCCAGATAGGCCACAGGTGGTTCAAAGGCGTGTATATCCGATGAGATGATCTGATCATACTCCCTGGCAAGGGCCCGTAAGGGCCTGATATCATCTATGATATAGGCTGAACGACCAAAGGTTCCGATCACCAGGTCGTGCTCACGGGGGTGAATCACCATGTCCATGGTTGGTACCGTGGGGTATCCCACGGTCCATTTGGTCCACTGCACCCCCCTATCTATGCTCACCCACAGGCCATGCTCCGTTCCCAGGAACTGTAGCTTTGGCTCCTCAGGGTCCTGAGCAAAAGAGAGCACATAGCCCTCCACATGATCCTCACCCACGACCCTGGTCCACTTCTTACCCAGATCAGTGGTGTGGAAGAGGTAGGGTGCATAATCGTTTTGCCGGTAATTATTTACCACCACCCATGCTTCTTCCGCATTCGTTTCAGATACGACTACCTGGGGCACCCAGGCTCCGGAAGGAAGCTCCTTGATGTTTGGGGCGCAGTTGGTCCATGATTCACCACCGTCGGTGCTTAGCTGAATGTTCCCATCGTCGGTACCCACCCAGATAATCCCTTCTTTCACAGGACTGGGTGAGATAGCCAGAATACAGCAATGGTTCTCAGCGCCGGTCACATCATAGGTGAGTCCGCCACTCTCATTAAATTTCTGTTTGGCCGTATCATTGGTGGTAAGATCGGGCGAAATGTTTTGCCATGAGTCACCCCTGTCACTGCTCTTATGTACAAACTGACTCCCGAAATAAATGCTACTCTTATGAAAGGGATCCTGGGCAATGGCCGCATTCCAGTGGTAGCGCAGTTCGGTTTCTCCATCGCCTGCTGGTTTTATATCTACCGAAGACCCAGTTTCCAGATTAAGCCTCCGCACATTTCCCTGCTGTGACATGGCATAACAGATGCTGGGATCGCCAGGAGCAGGCATTACATCAAAACCATCTCCACCCATCAGAAACTCCCAGTAGGTGTTGATAATACCCCCGCCACTCCAAACGTATCCGGGTCCCACCCAGGAACCATTGTCCTGCATTCCACCATAAACATTGTAGGGCAGCTCCATATCAGTACGGATATGATAAAACTGAGAAACCGGCAGGTTGCTCACATGCCGCCAGCTCTTCCCCCGGTCGTAGGTAATGGCCATCCCTCCATCGTTTCCATCTATCATAAAGGAAGGATTCTCAGGGTGTATCCACCAGGCATGGTGATCCACATGTATTTTTTGTCCAAGCAGGGTGGAAAAACTCTTGCCTCCATCCTCACTCACATTCACTGGTGAAAAAAGCGTATAGACCCGGTTCTCATTGGCCGGATCCACATAAATCTCTGAATAATAAAAGGGCCTGTTGCCCATATTCTTGTCACCCCGCTTTTCCCAGGAGTAGCCCCCGTCCTCCGAGCGGTAAATGGCGTTCTTTTCTGATTCTACCAGGGCATATACATACTTACTGTTGCCTCTGGCAATGGCCAGACCCATCCTGCCCAGCTCCCCTTTGGGAAGTCCTTCCTTTTCAGTAAGCTCTTTCCAGTTAGATCCACCGTCCACGGTCATATGCAGTCCGGACCCTTCACCGCCCGATTTGAAGAACCAGGGCCAGCGCTGGTGCTCCCACATGGCTACAAACAATTTATCCGGATTTTGAGGATCCATCACCATATCGCCCACTCCACTTAATTCATTGACAAAAAGGATCTGCTTCCAGCTCCTGCCTCCGTCGGAAGTTTTATATACACCTCTTTCGGGATGGGGCCCCCACGGAGAACCGATGGCACCCACATAGACCACATCCGGATTTGATGGATGCACAATAATCCGGTGAATATGCCGGGTGTTTTCCAGTCCCATCAGGGTCCAGTTCCTTCCTCCATCCAGACTTTTATAGATTCCGTAACCTCCATTCAGGCTATTTCTTGGATTGCCCTCTCCGGTTCCGGCCCATACCACATCCTCATTAGACGGATCAATATCCAGCGCTCCAATGCTGGAGACTTCCTCCTTATCAAAGAGTGGTTTAAAATTTACCCCGCCATTCTCCGTCTTCCACAATCCGCCCGAGGCAGTTCCAATATAAAAGACGGCATCGTTCCGACGCTCTACATCTATAGCGGTTACCCTTCCACTCATACCCCCGGGGCCAATGCTCCGGGCCTTCATCCCTTTTAGCAATTCCATATCCAATGGCTGGGCGGCCATGGAGACGACAACAGATAACACAAAAACAGAGGAGAAAAAACGCTTCATATTGACAGGCTTAGATTAATGCATTCAAGATAATAATTATTCTCTCTCAAGGCCGATCGGAAGCTATTAATCATATTAAGAATTCACCAGGAAAGACTATTTTTAACAGGTAAAACCGCCTATATGGATCAAAACAAAAACAAGCAGAGCTTCATTCATTATAAGCGAAGCCCTGAGATCAAAGGTATACAGTACCTCAACCCCATCGTCAGTGCCATAGAGAACAAGGAAGTGCTCCGTCTTTATTACCTGCCCTTTTACGAGGATAAACCCTACTTTAATGAAGTGCACCCCTATCTGCTCAAGGAGCATCAATCCAGATGGTA
>QMPQ01000216.1 GCA_003648635.1 Bacteroidota bacterium
AAAGTAATGAAGAAACTACTGTCAGAGTCTCCATATGCAAGATGGGGAGTACTCATACTGCTTGGACTCACCCTGTCGGTGAACTATTACTTCTATGATGCTTTCTCATCCCTGAAAGCACTGCTCACCCAGGAATTTGACTTTACCAATACACAGTATGGATTGTTTGTCTCCTTTTATGCCGTACCCAATACCTTTTTGCTGATGGCAGTCCTGGGGGGCATGATTCTGGACAGGCTTGGAATACGCCGGACCGGGTTTATGTTTGTTTTTTTCATGGCGTTTGGGGCAGTCCTCACTGCCTATGGTGCCAGTGATTACTACCGCGCCGGGGGACCAGGATACCAGATGATGAGTTCCATTCTTCCCCAATACAGTGCTGAACTAAAAATGATGCTGGCCGGAAGGTTCTTTTATGGCCTTGGAGCAGAAACAAGCATTGTAGTAGTCAGCAAAATCCTGGTAAAGTGGTTCAAGGGAAAGGATCTGGCACTGGCCTTCGGCCTGAAGGTAGGATTCGGGCGACTGGGCTCCTTTCTTGCATTAAGAATCTCTCCCACACTTGCACAGGATGGAAGTCATCTGACAACCGCCATCTGGTTCGCCGCCGTCCTCGTATGCATGGGATTCCTGGTATTCCTGATTTATATGCTGATGGACCTGAAGTATGACCGGGAAATCGAGCGGTCGGCCCCCAGGGTGAAGCCGGATAAATTTGTAATAAGCGATATCCTGGGTATTTTGAAAAACCGGGCCTATATTTTTATACTCCTGCTCTGTGTGACTTTCTATTCAGCAGTATTTCCATTTGTCTCTTTTGCACCGGATTTTTTCTACCATAAATTTGGGATCACACTGTTGGAGAGTGGGAAAATTACTTCTTTATTACCCCTGGGGACCATGCTGTTCACACCCCTGTTTGGATATCTGGTGGACCGAAAGGGGCGGAGTGCCACCGCCATGATTATCGGAGCTGCTACACTGTTATTTGTTCACCTGATTTTTGCCTTGACTCCACTTCAACCTCACTTCTTTCTGATTCTCCTGGGAGTCGCCTTCTCATTAGTACCTGCTGCCATGTGGCCCAGCATGGTTAAACTGGTGAAGGAAAAAGAGATTGGCACCGCATACGGATTGATGTATTCTGTTCAGAACCTGGGACTCTGGGGGGTGCCTATTCTTGCAGGGGTGATCCTGGACAGGACCAATCCCGGGGCGCCGGATGTGCTGAACTATACCCCCACCATGCTGATGTTCGCAGCCCTCAGCCTGGTAGGGCTCCTTTTTGCTTTCATCCTGAAATGGGAAAACTCCAGGGGGAAACATGGGATGGAATTACCTCTGAATAAGAGATAGCAAGATTTTCCTTTTGTTATTCAAACTCCTTCGGCACCCCGCAGATCATTTTGAAGGGTTTGTCGCCCTTATTCCGGTACTGGTGTTTTTCGCTCGGATTTACCAGGGCAAAATCACCCGCGTTTAAGGGAGTCTCCTCCCCTGCCTCATTCACAAGTGCTCCCTGGCCTTCAATCACATAAATCATTGGTAGGCTCTAGTTATCACGGAATAAATTAGGTTATTTTGCAATTATATTTATGATATTTTGCAATTCATTTGCAAATATGTTATATTTATCCATGTAGAATACATATACTGAACTCCGATGTGGATAGAACGCGATTATACCAACAAAATTAAGGAAGCTGTTAAGACGAGGCCTGTAGTTTTATTGACTGGAGTCAGACAAGCAGGGAAAAGCTCATTGTTGCAACGGCTCTTTACAGATGCCGAATATGTCACACTGGACAGGATTCTCCTTGCAGAGGAAGCAGAAGAGAATCCAACTTTCTTTCTGAATCGATTCAAAAACCAGGTAATTATCGATGAGATCCAATATGCACCTTCCCTTTTTCGTGATTTGAAGATAATAGTCGATGAAAACAGGAATATCAAAGGGAAATGGATTTTAACAGGAAGCCAGCAGTTCATACTTATGCAACATGTAACTGAGTCCCTTGCCGGAAGGGTAAGAATTTTGAACCTTGGCACACTGAGCGCAAGAGAACTAAACAGAACAAACTTATTGAAGAACAAGAGGGACTTATTGTGGAAAGGAGGTTTCCCGGAACTATGGGCCGAGAAGTTGGATGCTAAGGAATTCTATGAGGATTACATACAGACATATCTTGAAAGAGACCTGAAGCAAATTCTTAATGTTACCAACCTGAGAGATTTCAGGCGCTTTCTATCCCTGCTGGCAATAAGAGTCGGACAACTGTTGAATTATTCAGAGATATCAAAAGAGGTTGGTGTAGCCGTGAATACAATAAAAGCATGGGTGAATGCCCTGGATGTTTCAGGATTGATCATATTGTTACCTCCTTATTACAATAATCTTGGGAAACGATTAATTAAAGCTCCAAAACTCTACTTCTGTGACAATGGATTGGTTTGCGCCCTGCTAAATATTGATTCGTTGGATACCCTGGAGAGATCTCTTCACCTTGGTAACATCTGGGAGAATTTCGTTCTGTCAGAACACGTGAAAGAAGGATTCGTTGCGGGAAAAGATATTTTCTTTTTCAGGGATACAAACGGAGTTGAAATTGATTTTATTATTGAGAAGAAGGGAGAACTCTTCCTGGTCGAAGCAAAGCACAGCGAACGCCCTAATCCGGCAAAACTTAATTTCAAAAAGATTGCCCCGTTATTTAAAGAAAAAGTCAGTTCAATAGTTGCCTGTGGGGTAGAAGAAAAAGGGCGCATTGCCTTAAAGGATTTCTTCCTCTATAATCCTCTCAACGGCTCCATTTTATAGAAAATTAAATCTCAACGTCATTTATTTGATCCGTCTTTGTTCACTCAAACTCCTTCGGCACCCCGCAAATCATCTTAAAAGGCTTATCACCCTTATTACGGTACTGGTGCTTTTCGTTTGGATTAACAAGGGCAAAATCCCCAGCTTTTAAGGGGGTCTCCTGCCCTTTCGCATTGACCAGTGCTCCTTCACCCTCTATCACATAATTCTTGTGAAAGATAAAACCCTGAATCAGACAGAATCAGGTTCCCGGGAAACCCACTTTTTTGACCATGGCTCGGAAGTCCTTGTGCTGGTGTAATTGGTAGAATTGTGGTTCGGTGGTAAGCCAGGGAATCTCCATCTCGTGATCATCAATGGCTACAGATAGCCAGTGCAGGGCGTCTTCTGTTTCGTCCATTGCTGCATGGATCACAGCAATGAAAAATGCAGGAGAACCCGCAGAATTCAGCGCCCTGTGTTGTTTTAATTCATCAATAAGCTCCCTGGCCCTAACTGGCTGCCCCGACCTGGCATAAGCAGCTCCCATCCAGCCGAGGATTCTCGGATAGCGAATGTTTTCCAATTCGAAGATCTGCTGGAATATCCGGATGGCTTCCTGGTGATCACCAGAGTTTAGAAGTACAAAGCCGTAGGAATCCATGGTAAGATAGTTACGCACAACCCTGAGCCTGGATTGTGCAAACTCCCTGGCTTCATCTATCTGCTGGTTATAAAAAAGGCAAAGGATCATCCGGGTATTGGGATAGTAGGGTTCAATGTATTCCAGACGCTGGGCCATCTCCAGGGCTTCTTTGTGCCTGCCGGCAAAGTTCAGGTAGTCCACGTAAAGGGCATATCCCTCGGTGTTGAACGTTTCAATCCCCTTCTTATATGCCTGCTCAGCCTTTTTGAAATCCCAATCAGAGTAAAGATGATAGAACCCTTTTACGGCATGGGCTTCAGGCAGGTCCGGTTCGATCTCAAGGGCCTTCCGAATGGAGATCATGGCCTGGCTCAATGCTTCCATGGCATCCAGTTCAACTCCGAACATGGAACCTTTAGCAATAGCGATGTTGCCCTGGAGACTGTAGGCAAGTGCGAAACTTGAGTCCAGTTCAATGGCCTGCTTAACATATTCATGAGCCCTCGTGTAACCTGCCCTGGTATAGGTGGTGAATTCATAGTGGGCTTTCATATAGAGATCATAGGCTACCGAATTGTTCGTATATCCCAGGTTCAACTTTGATCGAACTTCAGGGGAAAGTGTGATTTCCATATGCAGGGCCACTTTTTCAGCTATTTCATTCTGAATCTGGAAGATATCATCAAATTCTCTATCGAAGTTGTCTGCCCATATCCAGTGGCCTGTTTTCCCATTGACCAGGCCTACCTCCACCCTGATCATATCTCCGAATTTCTGTACACTTCCTTTTAGCAGATAGAATGTGTTGAGCTTGTTAGCGATATCTACTAAGGATTCTTTGCTTTCTCCCTCCAGGAACATGGCTGTCTTCGACACAACCCTCAGATCGGCAATTGCGGATAGCTTTCTTGCAATGGCTTCCCCAACACCCATAGTGAAATAAGCATTGGAAGGTTCATCACTCAGATTTTCGAAAGGTAGGATGGCCACTGATTTGGTCATTACTCCATTCGCTTTACTCCTGCCAGACAATTGAATAACAAAAAAGACGGTATATGGGAGAAGGATCGCCAGCAGGACCAGCATCCAGACCCGCTTGCTCGAGATTGATTTTTTCCATTGCATTTTGACCTGACCCGGTGGCCCGGCCTCTTGTCCAAAGGGCTCGACTTTGTCCGTCTTACTTGGTGGGTGGCCATATAGATTGGCAAAACATCTGCTGAAATAGGTTGCACTGCTAAAGCCGACCAGGTAAGCCACTTCTGATACAGTATGCTGCCCTTCTTTCAGAAGATCAAGGGCTTTCCTTAGCCTGTATTCCCTGATGAACTGGCTCACAGATTGACCGGCCGCTGCCCTCAGTTTCCTGTGGAGATGGGAGCGGCTAATCCCGACGCTTCTGGACAAATCTCCCACACCGAACTGCTCATTGCCAAGGTTTTCCTCAACAAGCTGCTGCAGCCTTGCAAGCATTTCCTGGTCATCCCTGATCATCAGGGATTAGAACAAATGGGCGGCGTAAATGTTTAATAGCCACCGAAAAGTAGTGAATTTTTCACTCAATCCGGTGGCAGAATATTTACATGAAAACCAACATCAGTTGACTGGTTTTGAATTCATTGCATTATTATTGCTCTTGCATTGCTGCCACTTTCTTATTGAGATGATCCGACAGATCATGCATTTCATGTTCAGGACTGAAGCTAACTAAAAAGAGATCTTTCTCTACTATTGCGGTGTGTCCGGGTTTCATAAAAAAAGCTTCACCCTCGGAAAATAAATCCTCTTCCCCATTTTCATATATTATTCGAACAGCACCCTCAATAACATACCCCCAGTGAGGAACCTGGCACTTGTCATTCTCCAGGCCTTCCAGCAAAGGCGAGAAATCCGTACCTGCAGGTGCCCTGTTTATATCCACAGCCATTCCTCCCCAACCATCAATCATTGGAAGTACAACTCCTGTTGGAAAGTCATCAAGGTGAACATGAGTTACTTCTGGCACTTCCTTCATATTTAATACAAACTCGCCCTTTTTTTGAGCAATCACCTGAACACTCATCATGGCAAGCAGAACCATCAATACTAAGTAATTTTGTTTTTTCATAGGAATAGATATTTAATTAAACATATAGAATAAGTTCTGTTAACGGGATAGCTATATTCATTGTATTAGTTGTCTTATCAAAAGTACATCTAAGTGCAAACATCACATAGTAAGTATCTTGCATAAGCATGAAGTCATCTGCTATTGTATGAAATTATGTTGTAAGCATGTGAACAGATGTTGTATAATCCCGGAATCTGACCTTTTTTACAAGCTAATAAGCTCTGTATTGTCATGTATTTCACATGCACCAACTGCCTTGCAAAATACCCGGGGTATTATACATTAATAATTCTGTAAGGTCTAAGATTTGAATTGATAAATTATATATCTTTGTACCATATTGGTACATATATTGTGATATGATGATAATCAGCAGCAGGGAATTCCGGGATCAACAGAAAAAGTATTTTGACCTGGTGGATCAAAATGAACAGGTTATTGTTCAGCGCGGTAAAGATAAAGCCTACGTAATTGTACCACTTAACGATGTTGATCGTTTATCGGTCAATGATCAATTGATCCAAACAGTTCAGGAAGCAGAAGCAGAATACTCAAAGCATAAGACCATCCGGATAAAAGATCCTGGCAATATATGGGAAAATATACTTTAGAGATTTCTTCAAAAGCAAGGAAAGAGTTACAGGAACATTGCAGATCAGGTAACAAATCTGTAAAAAGAAAAATTGAGCAGAAGTTCCTGGAATTATCAAATAATCCTTACGAAGGAACTGGAAATCCTGAGCCTCTGAAATATCAATTGGCTGGATACTGGTCAAGGCGAATTAACAAAAAGGACC
>QMPQ01000217.1 GCA_003648635.1 Bacteroidota bacterium
CAAAGTTCAGATAATCCGCTTTTAAAACTTCACCCCCCCAGGAATGGCCGTCCGAACCAAGTCCAGTTCCATCAAAACTGAAACCAAGCACTTCCCCTTCAAGGCCAGCATCCAGCATACCTGATGCAATGTGTGCATGGTGGTGCTGTACACTGATGTGCTGTATATTCGGATGCTCCTTTGCCAGTTGGCGAGCAAACCGGGTGGACATATAATCCGGGTGCAGATCGCTTACTACAAGATTCGGGGAAAACCTGAACATGCGGCAGAATCTGTCATAGATCTCCCTGTAAAAGTCCAGTGTTTCAAGATTCTTCAAATCGCCAATATACTGGCTCATGATCGCCTGGCGTCCTTTTCCCATGCAAAATGTACTGGTCAGCTCAGCTCCGGTGCCCAGGATGCCCTCAAGTTCAATACCCGTTCTGATGGGAGAAGGAGCATAAGCACGAGCACGCCGAAGCACCATCACATCCTTACCTGTAACTGCAAGCACAGAATCGTCTATCCGGTTAAAAATCTCCCGGTTATATGAAATCACTCCATCCACATGGTCCGCAAACATACGTGTTGCCTTTTCATCGGAGATCAAGATAGGTTCATCTGTGAAATTCCCGCTGGTCATCACCACTGCCGGGGTATCAAGATGTTCAAATAGCTGGTGGTGGAAGGGCATATAAGGTAACATAACACCCAGTGTGGACAGTCCGTCTGCAATGCCTTTGGTAATATTCCTCTTTTTTCTGAGCAATACAATGGGTCTGCGCCAGGATGTGAGTACTTCCTCCTCTTTTCTATTGATCTTCACAAACTTCCGGGCCTCGTCAGCACTCCTGAACATAAGGGCAAAAGGTTTGCCGTTCCGGCGCTTCATATTTCTGAGTCTCTTTACTCCTTCCTCACTGAAGGCATTACATGTAAGATGGAATCCACCAGTACCCTTTACTGCCAGCAAACCACCACCAGCGACAATGTCTTTCACCCTCGTGAGAATGTCATCTATATTTTCTATTTGCCCACTTGCGGATTCCATTCGGTAGACCGGGCCGCAATGGTTACATGCAACAGGCTGTGCATGGAATCTCCGGTCTGAAACATCTGTATATTCTGCCCTGCAAACGGGACACATATCAAAGGGGGCCATTGTGGTATTGGGGCGGTCGTAAGGCAGATCGCGGATGATGGAAAACCGTGGGCCACAATGGGTGCAATTGATAAGGGGATAACCTTTCCTGTGGGGCTGTTCCTTCATGTCATACAAACATTCCGGGCATACAGCGATATC
This sequence comes from Bacteroidota bacterium, assembly GCA_003648635.1. Classification (GTDB taxonomy): domain Bacteria; phylum Bacteroidota; class Bacteroidia; order Bacteroidales. Next base: position 1,286 of record QMPQ01000217.1, read on the forward strand.
CGGACTGATCTCGGTCACTGCATCAGAAATATCTTCACTGTTTCGAATTTCAAAAGAACTGAATTCCTGTCGGCCTGCTTTTACAATCTCAATCGACTCGATGGCAGAAGCCACCGGTGCTGTATGTATGATCTCATCTCTGAACTTCAGGACCCCTTCATGAGTTGCGTTAATCATAAGGATCACACCATCGGTCCGATTCTCAACCCAGCCTTTCAGCCTATGTGTATGTGCCAGTCTGAAAATATAAGGGCGAAAACCTACTCCCTGGACCAGCCCGTAAATCATAAGCTTATATGTTTCAATAACTTGCATCGCTCCTGTGTCCGAAATCATGTAAGATCGTAAGCAGTAATTTAAGAAGAAATATCAATACTTTGTTGTGGATGGTTTTTTGGCATATATTTACTAATAAATTAGGTTAAAATGTGTCTAGCAGTACCAGGAAAGATCATATCCATTGACGACACTGATCCAGATATGAAGATGGCCCGGGTCAGATTTGGTGAGGCCATCAGAAACATCTGCATTCAGTGGGTGGACGACCTGAAGACAGGGGATTATATCATGGCCCATGTGGGAACTGCCCTGAGCAAGGTGGACGAGGAAGATGCAGAATTCACCCTCGATGCTCTCAGATTGATGGGGGAGATTGATTTGAGTACCGACAGCTGAACATCTGCTTTGAAATATATTGATGAATACCGGGACAAACAGCTGGTAGAAATCCTGATTCGGCAGATCAGAGATGAAGTTACCAGAAAGTGGACCATCATGGAGATTTGTGGTGGCCAGACTCATGCCATCATGAAGTACAGCCTCCAGGATCTACTTCCGGAAGAAATCTCACTGATCCATGGTCCGGGTTGTCCGGTCTGTGTCACACCGGTTGAAATTATTGACCAGGCTGTGGAACTTGGAGGAAAGCCCAATGTGATCCTTACCTCTTTCGGGGATATGATGAGGGTTCCCGGGTCGCATACTGATCTACTGAGTGTAAGAGCGAAGGGCGGAGATATCAGGATCGTTTACTCACCCCTTGATGTTATTGATATCGCCCTGAGTAATCCCGAAAGGGAAGTGGTCTTTTTCGCTGTTGGATTCGAAACCACAGCACCTGCGGTAGCCCTGGCCATCAGGCAGGCGCATAAAAAGAACCTGGCTAATTTTTCTGTTCTGATCTCACACGTTCTGGTCCCTCCTGCCATTGAAGTACTTCTCACATCGGCGGATATGCGGATTGAAGGATTCCTTGCCGCCGGTCACGTCTGTACAGTCATGGGAACCCATGAGTATATTCCCCTCTCGGAGAGATATAAGATCCCTATTGTTGTTACCGGTTTTGAACCTGTGGATATCCTGCTTGGAATTCAAAAGACCATCAACATGCTGGAAAATGACAGGTACGGTGTTGAAAATGCTTATCCCCGCTCGGTAAAACCGGAAGGTAACATTGCTGCACAGGATTTGCTACAGGAAGTTTTTGTAAGCTGCGACCGGAAATGGAGGGGCATTGGAGTGATACCGGGAAGTGGATTCACGCTTACTGATGATTACATCCGCTTTGATGCCGGGAAGAGGTTTAAGCTCCACCACATCGTTGCAGAAGAATCGGAGAGATGTATTTCGGGTAAGATTCTGACCGGACAAAAGAGACCTTCGGATTGTCCGGCTTTTGGAGCAGAGTGCACGCCGGAGAAACCTCTGGGAGCTCCAATGGTATCGTCGGAAGGAGCCTGCTCGGCTTACTACAGGTACCACTTGCGTATGTGTTGATGCATGATAACAAAACAATAATGACAGGAGACCTCAATAGCAACCTTCAATGTCCGATTCCTAAATCGGATTATGAACATGTACTCCTTGCACATGGTGGAGGCGGAAAACTGACACAGCAACTGATCGAGAAGATGATTTACTCGCGGCTGGGAAATGAGATTCTTGAAAAGGGACATGACGGGGCCTTCCTTCCACATATTTCCAGTGAACTCGCCATGAGCACTGATTCTTTTGTGGTGGATCCCATTTTTTTTCCCGGAGGAGACATCGGAGACCTGGCCATAAATGGAACGGTCAATGACCTGGTATGCTGCGGTGCAGAGCCCCTCTATATATCGCTTGCTTTTATTCTGGAGGAAGGATTTCTGCTAGATGAACTCTGGAAGATCATTCAATCCATTGAGAAGTCAGCGCATGAGGCCTGTGTGAAAATAGTTACCGGCGATACGAAGGTGGTGGAAAAAGGCAAGGGAGATAAGATCTATATCAATACAACCGGTATTGGGCGGGTGGTCCCGGGCCTTCGGATCTCACCCGACAACTGTCAGGAAGGAGATGTAGTTATTATTAACGGGACGATTGGAGATCACGGCATTGCCATCATGTCGGAAAGGGCCGGATTTTCATTTGAATCAGGTATTAAAAGCGATACCGCTCCTTTAAACCGGATGATGCAGGATGTTTTCGCCAGGCAGCCCAATATCCATGTATTAAGGGATCCCACGCGCGGAGGATTATCCAGTGCATTAAATGAAATCTCCCAGTCGTCCGGGAAAGGTATCACATTATTCGAGAGCCAGTTACCGGTGACAGAGGGAGTGAGGGGAGCCTGTGAAATAATGGGTTTCGATCCCCTGTACATTGCCAATGAGGGGAAGATCCTTGTTATATTACCGGAGAGACATGCTGGTGAAGTTCTCGGCATCATGCGTTCTCATGAAACCGGAAGGGAGAGCAGGATCATTGGTAAGATAAGCGGTAGACACGGGGGCTTGCTCCACCTTGAAACCAATATAGGAAGTACCAGGATCATTGATATGATTTCCGGGGAGATGTTGCCCAGAATTTGCTAACATACAGGTGATTATGCAGGGAACAAAAGGATGAAGGAAATCCTGAAGTTTTCAGCTACGGCTGCAGTTTCAGATTCCCCTGATTTGATGGCTAGTGAGCTGTTCGGGCATGAGAAGGGAGCATTTACAAGTGCAGTAAATTCTAAACCGGGCCTGTTTGAAATGGCCAATGGCGGGACCGTTTTCCTGGATGATATCGATGATGTTCCATGTGAAATACAGGGCAAACTACTGAGGGAAAGGTAATAATCTATCTCTTAACCTTATCTCTTAATCAGTCCACTTTTAGCTGACTTTACACACTTCCAAACTATTTCTTCTAAGCTAACCGCAACTGCCAATTTCACCATCTATCTGAAGATCGTTTGAAAGACAAATTAGAAATCTTTATTTTTACTCCTGTTGTTGTATATTTTGGCAAAAACAAAACCTCTTGCTGAAGGGAAAACCTTCTATAGGTATCCTCTCTTAGTTTTTTTACAGGATACTAAAAATCTTAATTGAGTCGAACCATGAGCAATGAAATCTATCATTTCAAAGTTGGCACTTTCCAGTGTATTGTTGTGAGTGACGGTATTCACACTTACGCACCACCAACCTTCCCCCCACCCGCCACTTTTCTTTTTGGCAATGTGCCAAGTAATCAGCTTGAGCAGACTCTTCGTAAACATAATATCCAACCGGATCTCTGGACAGAATGGATAAGTCCATACAATTGTCTTCTGATCAATACTGGTGAGCATCGCGTACTAGTGGATACAGGCGCCTTAGGTCTTGCCTCAAGCACAGGAAGACTTATTCAGAACCTGCAGGCTGAAGGCATTGCGCCAGAGGACATAGACATAGTCATCATCACGCATTGTCACCCTGATCATATTAGTGGAATTACCCTTGATGATGGTGAGCTTGCTTTTCCTAACGCCCGTTTCGTAATGTGGAAGGGTGAGTGGGATTTCTGGACCTCAGGAGAGGCCGAAGAGAAACTTGATGAACATTTCAGAGAGGCCCTCCTAGGTTTCGTCCGCAAGAACCTTCCATCAATTCAAGACCGGTTGGACCTCATTGAGCATGAAAGGGAAATTCTGCCTGGCATCCAAGCTATTTCAGCACCCGGACATACGCCCGGTCATATGGCCCTCCTAATTTCATCAGAGGGGGAACAACTTCTGAATATCGTCGATGCGGTGCTCCACCCCATACATCTAGAACAGCCAGAATGGTGCGCGACAGTCGATTTTGCTCCTGATCAAGTCTTGGCCACCAGGCGTCATCTCCTCCACCGAGCCGCAGCCGAGAATTCTCTAGTGCTTGCTTTTCATTTTCCATTTCCGGGTCTGGGACATATCGTCCAGAAAGGGGAGAATTGGGAATGGCAACCAATTAAAGTATAAGCCCGGATTTCCCATTCAACGACACAGCCCTGGTCTTTAAAGTAGCCGGGAAGATGTTTGCCTTACTCGACCTTTCCTAGGAGTCCAGAGAGATCAGAGAATACAGCATCTCCAAACCAGCAGTCACCGAAGGCTTCCCTTTCAACGATACAGCACTTGTTTTCAAGGTGGCCGGAAAGATGTTTGCTCTGCTGGACCTGTCAGAAGAAGCCAGGGGCATCAGCCTGAAGTGTGATCCGGAGCTGGCCATTGAACTGCGGGAGCAGCACCCTGAGGTTACACCAGCCTATCATTTTAATAAGCAGCACTGGAATGGGGTAGATATTAAAGGTAGCGTCAGCAATACCTTGCTTAAAGAATGGATTGGCCATTCATACACAATAGTCGTTGATAGTTTGCCTAAATCAAAGAGAGAATCTCTTTAATTATCAATTTCCTCCTCAACAATTAATTCCTAATCTTACTCATTCCTTAGAGCTTCTGCAGGATTCAGATTGGCAGCACGCCAGCCCTGGTAAATTACAGTGAGCATAGCGATGAATAATGCCAGCAATGCTGAGATGATGAAGAGGTGAACTTCAAGCTTGATGCGGTAGGGAAAATCCATCAGCCAGTTTCTCATAAAATACCAGGCCACAGGCCAGGCAAGGAGATTGGCGATCAAGACAAGGATGGAAAATTCATTGGAAATAAGCAGGATTATTCTTCCTACGCTTGAACCCGATACTTTTCGGATTCCAATTTCCCTGGTACGTTGTTCTACAGAGAAGGATGCCAGCCCGAGGATTCCAAGAGATGCAATCAAAATGGCCAG
>QMPQ01000218.1 GCA_003648635.1 Bacteroidota bacterium
ACCTTATCTATATTGGTGGCCATGGAGAGATCAATACCTATGTTTTTCCGGCTATCCAGTGATATGTCCAGTTCGGCCAGTAAGCCTTCATGAACAGGATGTATAAATCCCATGGCCAGAAGAATCAGATCGGCATCAATTTGCTCTATGGTTCCGGGTATGGCTTTCATATTGTGGCTGCCATTTACCTGCTCCCAGGACACCTCCTCAAGCTCTGCATGAGTCACGCGCTGCTGCATTCCCACGAAGCGTAGTGTGGAAAGGCTCCATCTTCGTTCACATCCCTCTTCATGTGATGTGGAGGTTTTCAGGGTCTTCGCAAAATAGGGCCAGGGATTATCCCCGTTCCGTTGCTCGGGTGGTTTGGGAAGAATTTCAATCTGGGTCACACTCTTTGCACCCTGTCGAATGGCAGTGCCTACGCAATCGGAACCTGTATCGCCGCCTCCAATAACAAGTGCATGACGGTTCTCGGCTGTAATCCGGTTATCATAAGCCACATAAGCTCCGTCATTTACCTTGTTCTGCTGGGTCAGGTAGTCCATGGCAAAATGAATACCATCCAGCTCCCGGCCTTCTATATTCAGATCCCTGGGATGCATGGCACCAATAGCAAGACAGAGAGCATCGTATTTTCCCATCAATTCTAAGCCTGAGATATCCTTTCCAATCTCGGTCTCGGTTTTTATCTCAACACCTTCGGCCATCATAATCTTCAACCTGCGGTCAATGGTGTGCTTGTTGAGCTTAAAATCGGGGATTCCGTAGCGCAATAATCCACCTGCCTTCCTGTCCTTTTCGATAAGGGTCACCGTATGGCCTGCCCTGTTCAGCTGGTCTGCCGCTGCCATTCCGGCCGGACCACTGCCAATAACAGCCACCTTTTTCCCCGTTCTTACTCTAGGTGGATTGGGTTTGATGTAACCTTCAACAAAAGCTTTCTCAACTATGGCGGCTTCATTCTCCCGGATGGTAACCGGATCTCCGTCGATATTCAGTACGCAGGAGTGTTCACATGGAGCCGGACAGATTCTGCCTGTAAATTCAGGAAAGTTATTGGTATGGTGCAGTCTCTCACTTGCCCCTTTCCAATCGCCCCGGTAAAGCAGATCGTTCCATTCGGGAATCAGATTATCCACCGGGCAACCCCAGTGACAAAAAGGAATGCCGCAATCCATACACCTGGATGCCTGGAGCTGGCGGTCCTCGGAATTAAGCACCTGTTCCACCTCTGAGTAGTCGTCCGTGCGCTCGTAAATCGGCCTGTTTCCGGCAGGTTTTTTCTTTATTTTTAAGAATCCTTTAGGATCTCCCATTATTCATTCTTTTATTAATCGCTCATCATTTCCACATCTTTCTCAACACTGGCCAGTTTCTTTCTGGTCTCTTCCAGTGCCATCTCGATGAGCACTTTTTTATACTCATATGGGATCACTTTAATAAAGCGATCCATATATGCCTCCATATTGGTCAGTATCTTTTCGGCTACTTTGCTGCCGGTATGTTCATAATGCATGGATATAAGATCCGAAAGCTCTTTCTTGTCATTCAGGTCTTCCACCAGTGAAAGTTCCACCATTCCCATATTGCAGTAGTAGTCGAAATCGCCATCCTCATCCAGCACATAGGCCACACCTCCACTCATTCCGGCTGCAAAATTTCGCCCGGTCTTTCCCAGGACTACCACCCGGCCTCCTGTCATATATTCACAACAATGATCACCTACTCCTTCTACAACTGCAGTGGCACCGCTGTTCCTGACAGCAAAGCGTTCTCCTGCAACTCCGGAGATAAAAATATTCCCTCTGGTGGCTCCATAGAGTACCGTATTTCCAATAATGATATTTTTATCTGATTCAAAGGTGGAACCCTCGGGTGGGACTACGATAATTTGACCTCCGGCCAGACCTTTTCCCAGGTAGTCGTTGCTATCACCCTCCAGGTAAAACTCCACGCCGGGAACCAGGAAGGCTCCGAAGCTCTGTCCGGCCGACCCCGCAAATCTCACCTTTAAAGTCCCTTCAGGGAGTCCATCACCTCCATACTTGCTGGCAATGGTCCCTGACAGCATGGCACCCGTGGTGCGATCAGTATTTTTGATTGACATATGGATGGTTACCGCTTCCTGGGTTTCCATGGCAGGTTTGGCCTGCTCTATTAATCTGTGATCGATTACTCCCTCAATCTTATGATGCTGCTCTTCGGTCCGGTGCAGCGAGTTCTTCTTTGCCGCAGGTAAGAAGGCGGTCAATTCGCTCAGATCCAGATTTTTAATCTTCCAGTGCATAAGCGATTCATCCCTGGTAAGGAGATCCGACCGGCCCACCAGTTCATCAAAGTTTCGGAAGCCAAGTTCGGCCATATGTTCACGTACCTCCTCGGCAACGAAGCGGAAATAATTCTCCACAAAGTCGGCTTTCCCCCGGAATCTCTTTCTTAATTCGGGATTCTGGGTGGCAACTCCCACCGGACAGGTATTCAGGTGGCACTTGCGCATCATCACACATCCCAGCGTCACCAGGGCACTGGTCGCAAATCCAAACTCCTCGGCACCCAGCAGGGCGGCCATAATTACATCCCTACCAGTCTTCATCTGTCCGTCGGCCTGAATTACAACCTTGCGTCTAAGGTTATTCATGACCAGTGTTTGCTGCGTCTCAGCAAGCCCGATCTCCCAGGGCAATCCGGCATGCTTGATGGAGGAGGAGGGACTGGCACCGGTTCCACCTTCGGCCCCGCTGATGGTAATCAGGTCGGCCGATGCCTTGGCAACGCCCGCAGCAATGGTCCCCACGCCTGTTTCTGAAACCAGCTTTACAGAGATTTTAGCCTTTGGATTTACATTCTTCAGATCGAAGATCAGCTGCGCCAGATCCTCAATGGAATAGATATCATGGTGGGGTGGAGGCGATATCAGGGTAATTCCCGGAATGGAGTAGCGGGTCTTTGCGATAATCTTATCTACTTTATGTCCGGGAAGCTGGCCCCCTTCTCCAGGTTTAGCACCCTGGGCCACCTTAATCTGTATTTCATCGGCATTGACCAGGTAGTGAGTAGTTACTCCGAAACGGCCACTGGCTACCTGCTTGATGGCACTTCGTCTCGAATCCCCATTTTCCAATGGTTCAAATCTATCCGGATCCTCACCACCTTCGCCCGTATTGCTTCTTCCACCTATCCGGTTCATGGCAATGGCAATGGCTTCATGTGCCTCTTTGCTGATGGAGCCATAGGACATGGCACCGGTCACAAAGCGCTTCATTATATTCTCAACTGGCTCCACCTCCTCCAGGGGGATGGGATTTCGCTTGTAAGTGAGCAATCCCCTCAGGAAGCTGGGACGTGCTGTTTCACAGTCTACCAGCATTGCATACTCCTTGTACTTCAGGTAATCGTTGTTCCTGGTGCTCCACTGGAGCAGGGCCACTGATTCGGGATTCCATGCATGGTGCTCCCCATACTTCCGGTAGGAATAGACTCCCTCGGTGAGCATCATGGCATGCACATCTTCCGTATAGGCCTTCCGGTGTGGGATAAGGACCTCTTCAGCAATTTCTTCCATGCCGATGCCTCCAATGCGGCTTACGGTACCTTCGAAGTATTTGTTTGTTACATCAGTGTGGATCCCAATGGCTTCGAAGATCTGCGCCGATCGGTAGCTACGTAGCGTACTGATCCCCATTTTAGATAGAATTTTTAAAAGCCCCTTGTTCACAGCTGCGATGTAATTCTTCTGCGCTTTCTCGAAGTCCTGCTGGATCACCCTGTTCTGAACCAGTTGCTCTATAACAGCAAAGCTCATGTAGGGATTAATGATGCTGGCCCCGTATCCAAAGAGCAGTGCAAAATGCATTACTTCGCGTGGCTCGGCCGACTCCACCACAATATCGATCTGCATCCGCTTTCGCTTGTTGATCAGGTGGTGGTGTACCGCTGAAACAGCAAGAAGGGAGGGGATAGGTGCCTGATTTTCAGTAATATCTCTGTCAGAGAGGATGATATAATTGTTGTTTTCATCCACAGCTTCTTCCGCCTGCCGGCAGATATCTTCTACCGCTTCTTCAAGTCCTGTCGCTCCCCTGGAGGCATCGAAATGTATGGATATCACCCGGTTGGAGAATCCTTTGTAGCGAAGATTCTTTACCACCTGGAAATAGGTATTGTTGATGACCGGACTCTTAAACTTGACCATTTTCACATGGTCGGGTGTTGTGTCCAGGACATTGGTTTGCAAGGATCCAAGGTAACCGGTGAGGGTCATGACCATCTCTTCACGAATGGGATCAATAGCTGGATTGGTCACCTGGGCAAAGAGCTGTTTAAAATAAGAAAAGAGCCTGTAGGGCTTCTTGCTGAGCACTGTGGTGGGTACATCATTGCCCATGGAGCCGATGGGCTCCATGGCCGATTCTGCCATGGGCTTGATAATGGTCTCAATATCCTCCCTGCTGTAATTAAACGACGTCAGATATTGCTTATACGATTCTCCGAGTCCGGGTGCCACAACATTGCCTATCTGGATATCCTCCAGGCTCACCATGTTTTTCCCGATCCAGTCTAAATACGGATGTTCCGTGGCAAGTTGCGCCTTCAGTTCATCATCCCTGTAAATCTTTCCCTCCTGTACATCCACCAGAATGATTTTTCCGGGTTTCAGGCGCCCCTTCTCCCTGATCTCAGCCGGCTCAAAGCTCTGAACACCCACCTCAGAGCCCATGACCATCAGGTCGTCTTTGGTAATCACAAAGCGGGAGGGACGAAGACCATTGCGGTCCAGCATTCCCCCGATATATCTTCCATCGCTGAAAATCAGTGAGGCCGGTCCATCCCAGGGTTCCATAAAGGTGGAGTGGTACTGGTAAAAGGCCTTCAGTTCGGGCGAAATGGGATTTTTCTGGTTCCACGATTCCGGAATCAGGATCGACATGGCATAAGGAATTGACTTGCCGCTCATGAGCAGGAACTCGAGCACATTGTCCAGGGAGGCCGAGTCACTCTTATTGGGTTCAATTACCGGATAGATCTTCTCCAGGTCTCCCAATACATCTGATTTCAGGAGGGACTCCCGGGCCTGCATCCAGAAGCGGTTTCCCTTTACGGTATTGATCTCACCATTGTGGGCGAGCATTCTGAAAGGCTGTGCCAGGTCCCAGCTGGGGAAGGTATTGGTGCTAAAGCGTGAGTGGACCAGTGCAATGGCACTTTGAACCCTTTCATCCTGGAGGTCCAGGAAGTATTCTCCAAGTTGTTCGGAGGTAAGCATTCCCTTATAGATCAGGACCCTGGTGGATAGACTTGGTAAGTAGAATAGTGTTTTCTCCTTAAGTTTGGATGCTGCAACAAACTTTTCCACCCTTTTTCGGATGATATAAAGCTTGCGCTCCAGCTCTTCCTGGGGCAGATCGGCTCCCAGCAGGATTTGCTTCATATTGGGCTCAGCACCCCTGGCAATCTCGCCAATTACGCTGTTGTCTCTGGGAACCTCCCTGAATCCTATGAGATTCACACCCTCGTCGTTCACAATCTGAACCAGGATCTCTTCACATTTCTTAGCTTCTCCGGCATCCCGGGGAAGGAACACCAGTCCCGTCCCAAACTGCCCCTCATGGGGGATGGAGTAGCCCTGCATCAAGTAGAAATCACGGGGTATCTGGATCATAACCCCTGCACCATCTCCCGTCTTGCTATCTGCTCCTTCTGCACCCCTGTGTGTCATATTTACCAGGGTCTCAAGTCCACGCTGAATAATATTATGCGATTTCTTGCCTTTCAGATGCGCCACAAAGCCGATCCCGCAGTTGTCATGTTCAAATGCGCTCCTATATAATCCGGCCTGTTCAGGTCTCACTAGTTCCATATTCGTCTGCATTGAGGGTCTATCAGAAAAAAGCCGTTCTCGAGAATCTGAGAACGGCTTTTTCTTATTTCAGTTCATACCATTCTCATCCGGAAGAGTCAATCCTCTTTGACACATGTCTTTTTACGATATTTGAATGGGATTTCATCGTTTCGTTTGCTATCGCAAAGATAGCTATAAAAATTACGAATCAAAACATACGATCCAAAGGATGCGAGGTTTTCGTAACAAATACATGTTAATAACTTATAAATTGAAAGAGCCTGTCCTCGCCACAAGAGTATTTTTGCTCGATCACTTGATTGGTTTTACTCAAATCCGTAAATTGGTCTGCTATGATACGTCGATCCTTCATTATTCTGGTGCTGCTGTTCACAGCCTTTCCCTTTTTGTTTGGACAGAAAACGGCTTTACTTATTGTTGATGTTCAGGAGTTTTACTTTCCTGGAGGCCGT
>QMPQ01000219.1 GCA_003648635.1 Bacteroidota bacterium
GTTTGTACTTAAGGTTGCTGCGATAAGCTGGAAAAAACGATCAATGTCTCGATTTTTCCACAGCATATTAAAACTGATTCTTTAATAGGGTTCGGGAGGTCCTTGTGTCCTGAACCTATTGAGGTAGTAACATTAAATTCAAGACATTACCAGCAGTCATATTGGGGAGGTATCCGAGTTAGGCACTTTTGAGTGAGATATACCATTAGTTGACTCGTATGCGACAAGGTGGTATCTTGCAGTAAACCAGCCCAACCTATCATGCCCGGCAGCCCCAACAAACTATCCCAGTTCTGGCCAGAACTCAAATCAAAAATGAGATGAGATCAAATTCCTTTATAGACAAGATTATACACAATCCCATCATTCAGACGCTTGTCATATTTATTAGTGGCGGATGGATCATTCTTGAGATTACTGAGTATTTTATTGGAAACTTCGGATTGAATGAAAATGCCAGGAATATTCTTGTGATCATATTGTTGTTTGTATTACCGGTTGCACTATTTCTGACCTGGTATATCAATAGAAAGGGGACAGCTCCTGTTGAGGAAGACAATCTCAAACAAACTGTAAAAAGTCAAACCCCAGCAAAAAGAAGAACATTATTCACAAATCCCTGGTTTACAATCCCGGCACTTATACTATTTATTCTTACTGGATATGCAGTAGTCCGGTCCATTCATCATAAAGTAAAAGTCAGGTGGGCAAAAACAGAAATATTGCCGGAAGTCGAGAATCAATACAGTTGGATAAATTCTTATGATGCTTATACTACGCTTCAAAAAGCAGCAAAATATATCTCAGACGATCCTGAATTTATGAAACTTCATAACCTTGTATCAACCAATATATCTATTCTTTCCGAACCACCCGGCGCAAAGATCTATATTAAGGAGTACACCGATATAGCTGAAGATTGGAAATTACTTGGTGTAACACCTCTCGATTCCATTGAAATGCCTTCAGCATCATTTTACCGCTGTCTTATGATAAAACCCGGTTATGATTCTGTTATGGCAATCCTCAGTACCAATCCAGATACTTTATATATAAAACTGTTTGAAAATGGGACCATCCCCTCCGGGATGGTGCATGTATCAGGATATGGAAATGAATCTGGTTCCAATTTTCTGGCAGATAAGAATGATTTCTTTATCGATAAGTATGAGGTGACAAATGAACAGTTCAAAGAGTTTGTCGACAATAATGGTTACCAGAAACCAGCGTACTGGGAACAGGAATTCATAAACAATGGTGAGAAGCTTAGCATGGATGAGGCCATAAAACTATTCGTGGATAAAAGCGGAAGGCCCGGTCCTTCAACCTGGGAGGCAGGGGATTATCCGGATGGACAGGCAGATTACCCAGTAAATGGCATCAGTTGGTATGAAGCTGCAGCTTTTGCAAAATTTGCCGGAAAGGAATTACCCACTGAGAAACACTGGTCAACAGCTGCGGGTTTCTATTTTAATGAATTCTGGTATGGATTTGGACATAAATTGATACCTGTGAGTAATTTTAATAATGAGGGTCCGGAACCCGTGGGCCTTAACCCGGGACTGAACCTTTATGGCACCTATGATATGGCAGGTAATGTGAGGGAATGGTGCTGGAATAAAACACAGGACGGGAGGCTATTACAGGGTGGGGCATGGAATGATGTGTCCTACATGTATGGGAATTTGAGCCAGTTGTCCTCTTTCAACAGATCTCCTAAAAACGGGATTCGATGTGTTAAGTATATCGAGAGGGACAAGATCCCTGAGGATGCATTTGAACCAATAGAGTTAGGCGAAATACGAGATTACTATAAAGAACAACCTGTTTCGGATGAAATTTTTGAGATATACAAAAAACAATTCCTGTACGACAGCACTGCATTAAATGCAAATCTTGAGAAAAGGGATGACAGTTCCGAAGACTGGATTATGGAGAAAATCAGTTTTGATGCTGCCTATGAAAATGAACGGATGATTGCTTATATCTTTCTTCCAAAGAATTCCAAACCTCCATTTCAAACACTTATCTTTTTCCCCGGATCCTATGCTGTGTATAATGATTCATTTCCAGACAGGTGGTTTCACTATTTCTGTGATTATCTACTCAAAAACGGGTTAGCAGTTGTTATGCCCATCTATCATGGCACCTATGAAAGAAGAGGTTCCCTGAACCCAGAGCTTCATTTGTCAAACGAGAGTCATTTATATACTGAGTATTTAATAAAGTGGGGGAAGGATCTGAGTCGCAGTATTGATTATCTGGAAATTCGCCCGGATATTGACACAAGTAAAATTGCTTACTACAGTCATAGCTGGGGTGGTGTCATCGGAGGAATCCTTCCCGCAATAGAAGGAAGATTGAAATTATGTGTACACGTAACAGGAGGATTCGGGGACAAAGCACTTCCAGAAGCAGATGCTATTAATTATATAACCCGAATTAAAACTCCGGTACTTATGCTGAATGGGAAGTACGATTTAACTTTTCCATTTGAGACTGAAGTGAAACCATTCTATGATCTCCTGGGGACACTCGAAAAAGACAAAGTGCTAAAGGTTTATGATTCAGATCATTGGGTGCCGACAAATGAAATGGTAAGGGAAACCTTGGGCTGGCTGGATAAGTATTTTGGGCCTGTGAATAAATAGCCCATCCTTACTTGATAGCTTGATGTCGAACAAGCCCTTACCAATAAAAAACATCACAACAATCGACCCCTATTCGGATACCTATTATGAACAGAAATTCTTAAACGGCATATATATAAGCGTTTACAACTATAGGTTCGACTCCCCGCAGTTCCACTTGGACACTAAAAATGGCTACTCCCCTAAAGAGTGGCCGTTTGCGTTGCGCCCTCTATAAGTGTTACAACCTCAGAATCTTAATCCCGCTCCACGCACTCATTTTACCCCATATTTAATGCTCAACATGGACCGGTCCCGGGTAATTTGATCTACTATACGCTATAGGGCTCGCGCATCTCTCGTATGAACCATTTATTTGCTTCTGGATCACCAACTACCTCACCTTTCTTTGGATCCCATTTAATTTTTCTCCCGGTCCGGATGGCAATATTGCTCATATGACTGACACAGTCTGAAAGTATAGCTTCATCTAAGGGACATGCTTCTGGAATATCTCCTTTCACCACATCAACAAAAAGCTGTGCCATAGAATGACTGGGACTATTAACATTTCCGTTTTCGTCACGTAATTCCTTGAATTTTTTCTCCAGTTCAGGAATATTGGACTCGGCTTTCCCCCGGGCCAGTGAAACCCATCCCCTGGAACCAAAAAATGTAGTCCCATTTCCTTCTTTAAACTTCAGATAGTTCAGCATATCACCACTGAATGCTTTGTCTGCATCAATAAAATGAAGCTTCACACCCGATTCATATTCGAATTCCACATCCCATGCCCTGATGTTATTGTACATTCCACCTGGTTCCCAGAATCCACCAGTGCCTTCGCAGGTATAGGGACCAGTCAGTTTATCCTTTGCTCCCCAAACCATTACATCCAGGGGGTGAGCTCCCCATCCGCCAAGGAAACCAATGCTGTAATCCCACTGAAACCAGGAACTGTTGTTGGTCACCCGGTCCGGACAATATGAATTAAGTGGTGCCGGTCCGGTCCATTTGTCATAATCAAAATCATTGGGGACAGGTACTTCATGGCATACCGGGGATTCAACATCATTATACCCCGGGGCCCACACTTCAATTATTTCAATTTCACCAATTAATCCCTCCTTGATCATTCCAATTCCCAACTGCAAATGACTCTGGGCACGTTGCTGCGTACCATAATGAAACTTCACATTGTTAGCTACCAATTCCTTTTCCAGGATCTTATAATTCGGGTAGCTCAGTCCCAGGGGTTTGGCCAGATAAATGTGCTTTCCTGCGCGTGCCGCCTTAATAGCTCCCGGTACATGCCAGTGATCAGGTGTTGTAATATGAACCGCATCAATATCATCACGTTCAAGCAATTCTTCAAAATCAAGGTAGGTTTTACATTCTGGAGCTGCCACTCCCCTTTTTCTATACTCATCTGTGATATATTTTGCTGCATCCTCTCTCCGTTGCACATAGGGATCACATGTAGCCACCTGATATGCAGTATCGAGAGGTGTAAACCAGGATTTTAACTCTCCGGTCCCCTGACTGCCTACTCCGATATGACCGATTAATATTCGGTCGTTTGCGCCTTTGGCCGAGCAGGAAAGAATGGTTGGAGCCACAAGGGTACCGGCTACTCCAATTGAAGAATTTCTTATAAATTTTCTCCGTGACAGGTGATTCTTTGATAGGGTCATGATAGATTAGTTTTCTTGTTTATAGTTTTTGTATGAATGTTCCAGCTTTTCTTGATTCGTCACACCTGAAATATGATCGATGCGATACTTCAATTCAATCTGTTCACCTTTTTTAAGTTCCAGCGGCTTGTAATACAAATAGGCCGGACTGAAATAATAAAAGGGCAAATCCTCTGTGCTGATCGTATACCAGGATGCACCTTCCCTTTGAGAATCCGGAGACACCATTATCTGTGATCCAGCCTGTTTACCATCCAACCCGGTGAATCCCATATATAGCCAATCCCCTGGTTTCCCGGAAACATCTTCCGTTTCGCCCCAGCTGGAAATAAATTGTGGATTCATAAAGTCCTGATTAAAACGAATGGACAATCCGGCATATCCACCCCATGACTGACCACCCGGCTCCCCCATAATGGGCGTTCGGTTTAGATCCACCAATTCTGCCAGAGCTTTGTACTTCAGTATATATTCCATGGAAACATCTCCCTTATCCTGAGGAGCAGAAACTTTTATTGTCCGGCTTTCTTCCAGAACATTCTCTCCTTCTATGGGATGGTACACAATTTCCAATTCAATTTCAGCGGAAAAGTCAGGATTCCGGGTAAAATCAATATCCTTTATCTCTGTTACCCCTTCTGACTGATAGGTTCCGTTTTGGTATTCCCAGTAATTGACCCCATTTATAAATTTCCATGTAAACCACTGCCCCAAATGCCACGGGTGATCATCAGGACTTATACATGTAAGGTTGTTCCTCCCAACAACTACCGGGTGAAAAAATGGTTTTCCGTGCAGCTCATTAAAATTATACTTCCAGATAATATGTTCGCCTTTATACAGTGCAAATGAACTATCGGTTTCGACCCAGCTAAACTCTTTATCCGAATCGTCAGGTATTTGAAGTTCCTGAGGGATTGGCTGAGTCACGCTTCCGTTTGCTGCCCATTCTGTACCCCTGAGCATCAGTGTTCGAAAACCTCTGTTTCGCATGGTCCGGGCATCGTGGCCCAAAATGGTATGAAAAATCCTGCCCTTTCCATAGTCCGATACCATAATTGCAGATTGGTCTTCCGTCCCCCTGGCTGCAAGATCATTGTTTGTGGCTGTACCCAAAATTTTAAAGTTGGTATTTTCTTCTGCATTCACCCATAGCTCATCCTGGATAAAAAAGTCCGCCATCCCTTTTGTGATGACATGTTCATCGTTTTGAATACTTACACGGGTTGCAGATATTTCTCCATGCCCTGTAATATCCATTACCCAGGCCGCTGTTGTGAATTTTTTAAATTCCGGCCACTTATAGAATGCTGATGACGAAGCATGAAAGGTAACAAAACCACCCCCGTTTTTTATAAAATCAGATAGTGCCTCTTCGGCTCCCTGTGGCCAGCGTAAATCATTTTCCGGCCAGGAGTTCCAATTGCTCACGATCACATCAAAGAGCTCAAAATCAGATGACCTTATTGTGTCGGGCAAATTGGTGACTTCATAACTAAACATAGCTGTTTCAGAAAAAATTCTTTCAAGCTGATTGGTCGTTTGCTTCCAGTCATGATTATTACTGCCACTGAATATAAGAACTCTGATGGACCCAGGTTCTTGTGAATACAATTGAGGATTGATAAAAAAGGTACAGACGAAAAAGTAAATCAGATATCTTATCATATTGTCATAATAGTTTCGAAAGGTATTCAAAGCTTTTTACTGCATCGGGTACTGTTCCGCATTCAACGCTTAATACTACTTCCTTTTCCGAGGTCTTTATAATCTCAATGACACGTTTCCAATCAACTACCCCATCACCACATGCACATCCAACCGGTGTACCCGTTACCTTTCCACGTTCA
>QMPQ01000220.1 GCA_003648635.1 Bacteroidota bacterium
CGGTGATGTCCATCTCCATAACTATCTCCATGTTTTGGGTGAGCATTTGACTTGTTGCACGCGTAAATATCTCCCGGGCATCATCCTGACCCCAAAGCGACATGGGTATGATCAAAGTGAAGATTACAGATATAAGTGATTTATATGAATGTTTCATTTTTGATTATTTTGACTCCAGAAACCTGGGTTTTATTAATACAACTATCGAAGGTATAAGAACAAGTGCACAAATTAAACATGTTGTGATTGAAATCACCACCAGAACTCCAAAGAACTTCAAAGGTTCAAAACTGGAAAGCGTGAGTGCAAGGAAACCAATGATCACTGATAGTGCATTAATAATAATACCCCGTCCCGTGGTCGTAAGTGTAATAAAGGCAGCTTCTTTATGATCAACACCCTTTGAGCGCTCTTTCTTGAACCGCCATAGAAAATGGATGGTGTAATCGATCCCCACCCCGATCATGACAGACGAAATAAGAGCCGTTGCAATATCCAGGGTAATTCCAAAAAATCCCATTAAGCCGAAAAGCACTAAAATAGCTACTGATAAGGGCAAAACAGACAGCAAACCGGCATTAAATGATCTGAAAATCAATGCCAGCAGGACGAAAACAACCACCATGGCCAGCGAAAGTGATTTGATCTGACCCTGAATGACCATATCTGCCAGTTCGATTTTGGTCAGGCTGGGACCCGCAATAAACTTCACATCAGGATCATCCTTGGTCATCTCCTGCATTTTCGCTAGCAAACGTTTTCCTTCATCATTGCTTGCATCCTTAAGGCTAATGAGCAGACGGGAATTCTCATAGTTGTAATCTATAAATTGTTCCACAGCATCTTCATTTCCTCCCATGCTAAAGATTTCGATAAACTGATACACCTCATTTTCTGTGGATGGAATCTCTCCGTATCCCTCCTCATTCTTGTCATAAAATCCTTTACTGAGTTCCTTCACAAGTGTAACGGGAGAACTCACATTTCCAACAGCCGGATCTTCCATCAGAACCTTTTGGTATTCGTCCATCCGGTTTAATATTTCAGGAGACAATACGTCCCCTGAAAAAAGTATGGAGATATATTGGGATCCACCAAGCTTGCTATTAATCAGTTCAATTCCACGGCTAACTTTTGACCTCCCCAGGAAGTATCCTTCTATATTGGTATCTACGTTCACAAGAAAAATACCTCCCATCCCCAGGAGACTGACCAGTGATGATATAATGATCACCCGTTTGGGAAAATTTGTCACCCATCTGCTGGTGTTATTCAGCAATCGGCTGGCCAACATTAGCTTCTCTTTTTTGATGGCTTTTTTCCGAATTGTTGGCTTTAGATAGGAAAGCATCGCTGGCAGAAACCAGATACTCAACATCAGAGCAAAAGCAATGCCTATGGAAGCTAAAATACCTATCTGGGCAGCCGGAACCAGAGTATGGGTCAACAAGCCCAGGATACCACCAATGGTAGTTACACCGGTAAGGATAATAGGTTTTTTCAGGTCTGCATATATCTGCTTGCTCATTTGCAACATTGTAAGCTGGCTGTCGCCCTGTGCCAACTCCTGATACCGGGCAATCATATGGATCCCATAATTATTTGCAATGGCGATAAGCATAATAGGTAACAACACCGTAATTAGCGAGATCTTCCATCCCAGTAAAGCCATTGTACCAAAAGAGAGAATCAAACTCATGATTACCACAATAAATGGCAATAAGACTCCTTTCCACTCTCTAAAAGCGGTAAAAAGCATTATAATCATCAATAACAGCGCAACTGGAAGCAGGACAAGCAGATCTTTATTGATATTCTTATTTATAGAATAACGTATATAGGGCATTCCCCCCATCAGCACCTCTTCGGGTCCCGGGTGGGAATGTACCACAGAGTCAATCTTCTCGATCAACAGTTCGTTAGAGACTTCCAGGTTCTTCATCAGCATCAAGGAGACCACTGTAAAATCATCCACTGCAAAGAATGGTGATGCCGTGCTATTGTCAGCAATTTTTGCTTTTAGCAGCTCGCATTCTTCCTGGCTTTCAGGTATGGTATCCAGAAGGGGATCCATAATCATATAACCATCCTGGATAGAGATATCCTGTGCATCGAATGGTGAAATACAACGGTCAATACCATCCAGATTACCCAATTCCTCTTTAAGCACCTTCAGCCTGCTAAGTGTGGAGTGATTTACAACATCCGGTGCCTGCATCATAACAAGAACCATCTCACTGCCACCGAAAATGCTGTCCAGCTGCTTCATGTACTTCTTATTTCCCATTCCATCCGGAACATAGCTCGCAAGATCCGGATTCACCTGTAGTCTTGGGAGAAGAAAAAGTGATGCCAGTGTGATCCCGGTAAAGAGGAGTACGATGGGCAGTCGGAATCTAATAATCCAATTTTTCATTATGTCGCTAAAAATTCCTACGAAAATAATACAATTCCCAATGAGTTTAATAGAAAACTTCAATACTATATGAAGAAACAATTGTTATTTTTAATAGTTCAATTAATAGCGTTCTAACATGCCATTCAAAAAAGCTTACCTCACACTTCTTATTCCACTTGTGCTGGCCATTCTGGCCGTTTCCGGATATGGATTTTTCTTTAAAGCGGCAGTTCCTGGAAGCTGCGCACTCATCCTTCTATTTCTATATCAAAAACAATTGAAAGCAATGCCAGATATCTGGTTTGTGATAGCTGCCTTCCTTTTTTCCATTGCTGGTGACTGGTTCCTGTCAAATAAGGGGGACAGTTTTATGATGTTCTCGGCCGGAATTGGCCTTTATCTACTCGCCCATGTGGGCTACCTCTGGTTTGCACTGCGGAATGGGCGTATGGCTAAACTCTTCACGATTGTCCTGTTGGCAGGCTACCTGCTGTTCTTCTTTGTGAAGCTATACCCGGCTCTTGACGATACAGTACTGTTGCTTGCAGTTCTATTGTACCTCCTGATCTCCTGCTTCTCCCTGGGTGCCGCCTTTGGAATCAAGCTTGCTCCAGTAGTGAAGTGGAGTTATTTTGCGGGTGTCACTCTGGTTCTGCTCTCCGATACGATTATTGCGCTAAATGAATTCACCTCCTATGGAGCACTGAATTTCCTGATACTACCCACCTATTATGCAGCACACATGAGCATTACATTTGCCCTGATCAAAAGGTCGAATTATTAAGCTCCCGAAGCTCTTTGATGACCCGGGCCTGGTCAATATCAACTATCCAGATATCCCCGTTGCCATTGCTGAAAGCAATCATTTTTCCATCGGGAGACCAGCTGGGGCCATCATTATGACCCTGCTCCGAAACAGCCAGAGGAAGTGATTTCCCACCTTCAGCAAGCATGATAAACAGTCCCAGGAGTCCATCTTCCAGAGCAGCATATACAAGTAGTGTACCATCGGGTGAAAGTGCCAGGTAACGATAGAATTTTTCGTGATGTCCTGTAATCTGCTTATTCTCTTTTCCATCTGTTGAGATCATCCAGATGCTTGATTTCCTGGTCTCTCTGTCCATTAGTGCTGTTAGTATATAAGCTCCATCACTTGTCCAGCCACCAGGAAGAGGTAACATCCCCTCTTCACTGTACAAGCTGGTTACCTGGCCGGTTCTGCTATTAAATACACACAGTGAAATACTTGAGCCTTCAATAAATGCAATCTGTTTGGCATCGGGTGACCAGCAGGGCAGTCCACCATTCATTATTTGAATAGTATCAGGAAGGAATGCTATTGGTTCTCCACCTTCTGCAGGAATCATCTTGATACTTTTCCCAGTATCGGCATCAAAAACAATTAGCTGACCATCAGGCGACCATCTGGGATGTTCGGCCACCCCACTAAAAATCTGTTTTGCACCGGAAACATTATTTAACGGGATCTTCCATAAACCATTTTGCCCGCTGGTATCATTCATGTCCGTTTGCTGACAAATAATATATTTTCCATCGGGCGAAAAGGTAGGAAACCCTTCCCGGGCGGGCTTGAAAGTCAATTGCCTGGCAGTGAAGCGTTCCTGGGCCTGAAGTCCCATTGAGCATATTACCAGCGCTGCAACTACTAATGTTGGTGTTTTCATAGTAAGATGTATTTAAACTCCTGAATGAAAAATATTCATTGAGAAAGTTACTCGATCCTCCTTGAAATGTCAATAAAGAAGAGTTTTGGAGTTACCCCATTGTTGGATTTTTTGAAGGTCACGACATTGTGACTTTGTCACAACGTAGTGACTTATAAGAAATGTATCTCCCGACTTCCATATCCTCGTATCTAACAGATAATCTAGTCATTATAAGGTATGTTCGATAAAAGACGAATAATATTTTATGACACAAATTTAGAAAAAGTCACATCTCTGTGACCTTGAGTTTATGCGAAATGAACGTCCCGGTTTTCAAACAATATTCACTGGAATCCTGAAAAAGCATCTCCATTTTTTCTCGTTTATCACTTCGTGAAATCGAGGAACCCAAGCACAGTCTATGGCTCAGATGATCACGGTAGGATTATTGGGATATTTCCAAAGAAGAGTTAAATCCGCTGTCAGCGGATATCGGATTCTATCAGGCCGACAAACTTCTCCGATCCCTTGTGATTCAGGTGATCCTGATCCCTGAAATAGCTTAGACTATCCAGATACACCTTACTATAGTCCAATACAGGCAGATGATGAACTCTGAACATTGAATCCGCATGGTATGATCTGTCCCCTAATTCCTGGTAGAACTCTTTTGTTAAAGGAAACTTTACACCGATCAAGGTAATATCTTCAGACTCACAAAGGGCGATGATCTTCTCCAGGCAATCTTTCAACAGAACTGAAGCCTCTTCTTGTGGATATTGCGTGCTGATCCGCTGTTGGCTTCTTTCCACCCTGTGTTCAACAGGAACCTCACCGAAGTTGAAATTATCGTAAGTCCTGGGTTTCTCTCCCCTGATCATATAGCCGATCTTCTCTTTCAGTATTTTGGAATGACTGGTATCGAAGAGCGGGAAGCGTAAATAGACATATTTTTTTAAAAAATAGTCCAGGCGAGTATTATTGTAATAATTTGTGTAATGCTTAAAGTCAGAAAAAAAGATGGACCTGTGACGATTGGTCCAGGATTGCCGGTACATAGAGAGGGTGTGATCATCCACGCACAGGTATAAGGTATCCACCTGGAAATTGTCTGTCAGATAATGAAGTTTGTTATACACATCAAAATATGACTCACTGTTATAAGCGAAATTGGTAATATTCAATCTGTCCAGATCCTGCTGCCGGATTACTCCGGCATGCGAGTCTCCCATCAGGAAATTTGAGTTTTTACCGAGTTGCTGTTTGGACAGGACATAGCCTTTATAAAGTACCGGTTCAGCCAGGAGATAAAATACCAGGGTATTTAAAAGCAGGGTCAAAAACACAAACAACAGACTATTTCGTAATATCCTCTTCCTCATATTCATATCAGAACTGGAAATAAATAAATTCATATTCAGTACTGTAATCTCCTAAAAAATATATCATTAAGAGCAGGACCATATACAAAGACCAGCGAAGGACCTTGAGATTTCTCTTTGTGGGATAAAATTCCAAGGCATGTTGCTTCTTTCGCTGTATCCACTCCACAACAATAAGCATGGCGATTAAAATAATCTCCTGCCATGGAATCAGATCTGGCTTGGTAAACAATGTCCCGGAAAACATGATCTGCAAGTAAGAGAAGGCATGAGGCAGGTTTTCCGCCCTGAAAAAAATCCATGCCAGGGTCGTTAAGCCAAAGGTGAGCAGGATCTGAAGCAACTCCTTTAGAGAGGGCAAAGCACGCTGTTCGGCCACCTGGTTGGTGTGCTGCCTGTTTCGCTTCATTAACATTAAGGGAATGAAATAGAGTGCATTGAGTGCTCCCCAGATAATAAAGGTCCAGTTGGCCCCATGCCAGAAACCACTGACAATGAATATGATCAGAATGTTGCGAATCTTGTTTCCCACACTACCCCGACTGCCTCCCAGGGGGATATAGAGGTAGTCGCGAAACCAGGAAGATAGTGAGATATGCCAACGTCTCCAGAATTCGGCAATATCCCTTGAGAAATAGGGAAAAGCAAAGTTCCTCATAAGGCTGAATCCAAAAAGGCGCCCTGTACCAATGGCAATATCGGAATAGCCCGAAAAATCGCCATA
>QMPQ01000221.1 GCA_003648635.1 Bacteroidota bacterium
AACGCCATATAATATGAAAGCGCTTAATATAGGAGATTTGAAGATTAGGGTACCCATTATACAGGGAGGTATGGGTATTGGTATATCCTTGTCAAAACTGGCTTCAGCTGTAGCAAACATGGGAGGTGTTGGAATTATTTCCACTGTTGGTATTGGTGCGACAGGTATACCGAACAAACTGGGTTGGAAGAAAGGGAACATTGAAGGGGTTAAGCGGGAGATCCGGAAAGCGCGTGAAATGACCACCGGTGTGTTGGGAGTAAACATTATGGCTGTGCTGACCGACTTTTCAGAAATGGTGAGGACATCCATGGATGAGGGCATCGATATTATCTTTTCGGGAGCCGGACTACCCCTGGATCTCCCCTCCTACCTGCGCAAAGGAGTGAAGACAAAGCTGGTTCCCATTGTATCTTCTGGAAGAGCGGCCAGTATCATTGCACAGAAATGGCAACAGAACTATAACTACCTGCCGGATGCTTTCGTAGTGGAGGGTCCAAAAGCAGGAGGCCACCTGGGCTTCAAGGCAAATGCACTTGAGGAGGTCAGCAATACCCTGGAGAACCTGGTTGCAGAGGTGGTAAAGGTAGCTGAAGAGATCAAGGAGAAATTTAACAAAGAGATACCCGTCATCGCTGCGGGAGGCATTTTCAACGGCAAAGATATTGTTGATATTATGAAACAGGGGGCCAGTGCTGTTCAGCTGGGCACCCGCTTTGTGGCCACTGAAGAGTGTGATGCCTCAGAGGAATTCAAACAAGCGGTGGTAGATGCCACTGAAGAGGATATTCAAATCATCAAAAGTCCTGTGGGCATGCCCGGCCGATCCATTTTTAACCGCTTTCTGCAGGAGGCCAACGACGGACAGAGAAGACCAGCCGTTTGCAAGCGTAACTGCCTTAGATCATGTAATCCGAAGACCACCCTTTACTGTATCTCAGATGCACTTCTTGCAGCCTTCAAGGGTAACCTGAAAGATGGTTTTGCATTTGTCGGAGCCAATGCCGGACGGGTCAAGCGAATCTCCACGGTAAAGGAGGTTTTTACCGAACTCCAGGAAGAGTACAGAGAGGCCACATAGGCTAGTCTGAGCATGTGAAAGTCTGAGCAATGCTCTCACTACTCATCCTGTTTTCTACCAGGGAAACAATTTTCCAGTGATAGGTCCTTCCTGGACTCAGATCTTTTATACATGCCGAAAATTCCATGGATTCTGGCCATTGCGGGGAGATAAAAAGCTTTGTGCAGCTACTACAGGATCCCAAAAGCAACAATAGGGAGAGAAACAGCAGACACTGCCTTCTTCTTTTACGAAAGCTCCAGGCTATGATAAGTATGATCCCTGCTGGTGCGTAACTAAGACTTTGAGTTTCATCCGGTAAAGGATTAGAGACCTTCTCAGAATTGTATTCATTGAATCCTTGATCCTCGGAATAGCGCACTTCATAGTCTGCAGCTCCACCGCTCCATTTGAAACAAACATCCGAACCATTAAGAACTTGATCCGGGAATGGTGTTTTCATTTTAATACCGTAGAAAAGGCTGGGTAACTCAAGATACTGATCCCCTTTTTCCAACTCTTCTGCCAGATTGAAACGGACAAACTCTCCGTAGTAATGGAAATGGTAGACATAGATATCTCCATTTTTCAGGTCGTATACATTCGAATAAAGTGTAGGAGTCAGGCCCTCTTTATGGGAAGCTTCCAGAGCACATGTCATAAGCTCGATGCTTAACTCTTCCTCGTTATCCAATAGTGCCGTGATGGCTTTAAACCTATGACAATTTGCCCACCTCAGGTTTGTTGAATCTGTCAAATAAAAATTTGTCATAACCTGGTAGCCCTGTTCCTTTCGGAGAAAGACTACATCCTTTTCTCCGTATTCAATGATTACAGAATTCCCCTGGCGGTCGGCCCACATGGAATGGCCCTGCCAATGAGGCGTATAGAACTCCGTATACAATTGTATCACTTCCTCCACAGTAGCGCATTCTTCAAGAGCTTTCTCGCAAAGCTCTCCTTTTACCCTTGGTTTATTGAAATGATTATCTATGTCGGATCGAAAGGGAAGCGAAGCACCGTCGTACCACAAGCCATGTTCATTCATCCCACCCACATTTTGAAATCCTTCACTTACCTGGTACCCGAAGTAGACCCGGCCATATTTACCCTCCGATGGAGCATAGAATCGGATCCTGGTTTTTTCATTGTTCCAATCCTTATTGGTAGCAGCATAAATTCTATCAATTCCGGAAGCAGTGAATACCGAACAGGCTCTCATGGAATTTCCTGGCATGCTAATCAAAGAACAAATTCCAAAAATCAAGGGAAGCATCTTTTTCATATCAAATGAATTTTGTTTGAATTAAAATGAAATACCTACAAGCAGGGAAAATGTCAGGTTTTTATAATCAACTGGCGGGTTACCCTTGTCAACACACAGAAAACCACGTTTCACATCCACCCTATAGGAAAAATGCCGGAATCTCACACCAAGCCCTATATCCACCCCTACATCCATGCTATTTATCTCTTCAGGAAACCCCACTTCATTGAACGCAAGCAACTTCAAGCCCAGATAAGCTCCCCCCGTAACAAAGAAATTTGCCTTTTCACCTCGTATGAGCTTGCACTCCCCAAGTACAGGAATCTCCATATAGGTCAATACCTGATGCATATACAGATCTCCGACAGCATCTAACCTGCTTCCTTTGCTTGTTAGCAATAGACCTGTTTCCAGGGAATAACGATGATTAATCATAAAATTCTGGTAGAAGCCCAAACTGAAGCCCGGTATGAATTTATTGTCTGCAGCGGATGCTTCCGATCCGGCGAAGTTAGAAGCACTCAAGCCCAGGTACAAGCCCCTGCTCCTGCTCCTGCCAGTCTGGTCTCCAGGTTCGTTTGAGAACACCATTGCGCTGAAGGCAGGGATCAGAAGTATAAGCATCAAAAAGAATCGAGTTTTCATAGTACAAGTTTAGCAAGCTGACAGTGGAAGTTCTTCTAAAATCAGCGGGTGATCAGGGAAATCACCTAATTAGCCTCTTGTTTCGAGAAAGCTTTCAATTCTGCATTAACACAGATGCAAACGGTCAATTGGCCTTCACACGTCGTCAGTGATTGATTTTCTTTTTTTCCATTTATGAAGCGCTTAACTTTGTGATACAAAGCAGCCATGAAAAAACTGAATTATAAACGCTTTCTCCTGCATGCAGGATTCTGGCTAAGCCTTGTTCTGCTGTTTCTTGTTATATACGGACCTGTATTTAACAATTTCCCATGGCTCTTCCTCTCATCCATGGTGATGCTCCCCTTCACTATGGTTGTGGTGTACACCATCAATTATCTGCTTCTCCCAAAATTCTTAAAGCAAAAGAGATACATCAGCCTTGGAATTATTATCCTGCTGATCCTCATTCTTGAGCCCCCCCTCCCCCGCATACTGGTCATGATTCTGAAAGAGGAAGCATTCAATTTTAAGAATTTCATGGATTACAACATGCTTCCCTTCTATTTTGAGACAGGCCTTATCATATTCATTGCATTGAGCATTAAACTTTTCAAAGAAAGGAACCGGGAGCAGGAAGAGAAAAACCAGCTGGAAAAACAAAAACTCCAGGCTGAATTAACCGCCCTGAAAAGCCAGCTGAATGCCCATTTCCTCTTTAACACCCTCAATAACCTCTACGGACTGGCCAAGCAGAAATCTGACCGGGCGCCGACTGGTATTCTGATGCTTTCTGAAATGTTGCATTTTGTTCTTTATGAATGCTCTCCTGAATCCTATTCCCTCGAAAAGGAACTGGATTTCATCAACAACTACATCGAACTGGAGAAGCTCCGTTACGGTAAAAGGCTCAGGATTGAGATCGAAAAAGAGCTGAACCATACAGATGCTCAGATTGCTCCACTCTTACTTTTTCCATTTGTGGAGAATAGTTTTAAACATGGTGCCAGTAAGAAAGCTAACAAGGTCTGGATCAAGATCAGGATTGTATCGAACCGGGACCAGCTCCTTTTTGAAGTGGAGAATAACAGATATGTTGACGATTCTCCCAATCCTGAAAATAATGGTGGTGGTGTTGGCTTGGAAAACGTTCAAAAGAGGCTCGATATTCTATATCCCGGGCAGCACAAACTCTCCATCAAGAGTGATGATTCAAGTTTCTCCATATTTCTTACAATCAATTTAGAATCTGAACTATGAGGATAAAATGTCTGATTATAGAAGATGAACCCATTGCAAGAGAGGTTTTAAGGGACTACATCGGGAAACTGGATGATTTTAAAATAGCTGGCGAGTTCGAGAACGCCCTGGAAGCGCTCTCATTTATGAAACAGAATCGTGTTGACCTGATATTCCTGGACATCAATATGCCTCAATTGAGCGGAATCGAATTTCTCCGTAGTCTGAGTCATCCGCCAAAAACTATTATTACCACAGCCCACCGAAAATACGCACTAGAAGGTTTTGATCTCCAGGTCCTGGACTACCTGTTAAAACCCTACTCTTTTGAGAGGTTCTTTCAGGCCATTGAGAAATACTACGAGACACTGGCTTATCCTGTCACATTGCATAATATAGATTCTCCCATCTCCAGTACGGCCTACTTATATCTTAAGGACAATCGAAAAACCTACAAAGTATATCTTTCTGATATTAGTCTCATTGAAAGTAAAGGGGAATATGTTCAGGTTCGGTCCGGGAAAAAGGTGGTGATGACCAGAAGCAGCCTGACAGCCATCGAACAGCTCCTTCCAAATGACCAGTTTATCAGGACTCATAACTCATTTATCGTCTCCATCGATCACATTAGTGCATTCACAGCCTCCACAATTGAGGTGGGCGAGACAGAAATACCCATAAGCAGAAAGTACAAGAATATGGTTATGAAATCTTTAAAGGATGCAAAATAATAAACACTGACATCACATGAAGCACAAAAACCTGTTCTGGATCTTTGCAATCTTGCAATATACACTACTGGGAACCATCCTGTTCCTGATATTCCACTCCCTCAGTGAAATACATGGGGAAAGGATTATTGGTCTTGACACTCAGCTATTTTTATGTATAGCCTTCCCGCTATTCTCATTGCTGGTAAAATACATTTCTTTAAAGAATACCCAGGCCTAAAATGCTCAGATTGTATCTGAGTTAATTGCTTCCAGCCAGGTCTTTGCCATCAGCTGGGCACCGGCCATGGAAGGATGTACTCCATCGGCAGCCCAATAGGTGGGTTCCGCCAGTTCAATAGCACTGTCAAATACTTCCTGGAAGGGCACCCAGATGGCACCAAATTCATCCGAGATCATTTTTGCACTGGCCTGGTAAGCACTGAATGGCTCCACCCATGACTCATCCACTGCGCTGGTACCGGTTAGGATAAAGGGCTGACAGATCATCAGCTTAAGATCTGGAAGGGCCTCCAGGGTACGGGAAAGCAGTTTCCGTAAATCATTTTCATAGATCGCCGGGGTACCATCATACTCTCCGTTCCGGAAATGCCAGTAATCATTTACACCAATCAGGATGCTTAGCACATTCGGTTTTAGATCAAGACAATCCTTTTCCCAGCGATTTGCAAGCTGATATACCTTATTTCCACTGATCCCCCGGTTATAAATGGTCAAATCCTTTTCCGGCATTTCCTCCAGCAGCCAGGAGCCTATATAATTCGCATACCCCATTCCAAATGACCAGGCGTTATTGGGAAGTTCCTGTCGTTTGTTCCTTCCGGCATCGGTAATGGAGTCTCCCTGAAAGAGTATCACATCGCCCTCTGCAAAAAAATCATGAATTCTAGCTGTTTCCGATACAGGAGAACATGATTGGGCAAGCAGCGGTAAGCCTGCCACAGCAGCAGCACCCATGCCGGCACTTTTAAAAAAGTTTCTTCTGGAAAAATTATTATGATCTTTCATATTTAACTATTTCAAAAATTTCGGAAGGAAAGGTAGTAAAAATCCATATTGCAGAATTCTTAGCTTTCGTGTAGTTTTAAGTAAAATTAGATTCAAATGAAAAAACGCAAATTAGGAAACACTGGACTTGAGGTCTCAGAAATTGGTTTCGGAGCCTGGGCCATCGGTGGCAGCTGGGGTAAGCAATCGGAAGAAGATTCGCAACTGGGTTTGG
>QMPQ01000222.1 GCA_003648635.1 Bacteroidota bacterium
CGTCCATTGGTTCTGGTGAAACAGGGAGGTGGACTGTGGTTCAGGGATATGGAGTTTTCGCCGATCCACAGTCACCCACTACCAGGCTTGTGGATCTGGAAATTGGTGAAAATGTATTTGAATGGAAGGTAAGCAACGGGGTTTGTCCAGAAGTCTCAGATCAGGTAAACATCAAGGTGAATGATTTTGTAATCCCCACCGTGATCACCCCCAACGAAGATGGTAAAAACGATCTGTTTCATGTGGAAAGCATCGAGAATTTCACTGCTTCCGAGCTGGTGGTCCTGGACAGGTGGGGTTTTGAGGTCTACAGATCTGCCCCTTACCTGAACAATTGGGGTGGCACAGATCAGAATATGGAGGCCTTAACTGAAGGAACATACTATATTATTCTGAAGATTAGCGACAACGATATCAGGAAAGGATACGTAATGATTTTGAGATAGGATGAGCAGGTGGCTATTTATCATAACAATTATATTACTACCTCTTGGTGTGGCAGCCCAGCTGGAGCCCCTGTCCAACCAATATCTATTGAACACCCTGGCTATTAACCCTGCTTATGCCGGTAACAGGGATGCCCTGAGCATGACCATGCAACACCGCAACCAGTGGTCCGGATTTGATGGAGCTCCGAAAACCACGACCCTTACCATGCATGCACCCCTTAGGAAAGAACAGGTGGGATTGGGCCTGCTGGCCATGAACGACAGGACTGGCATTACAGGTTCCACTGTGATCTCTGGAAACTTTGCCTACAGGATCCTGATGGATAAAGGAGTTCTGGCTTTCGGGCTGGGCGCTGGTTTAAACACCTTCAGGAATAATTGGGATGAGCTGATAGCCATTGACCAGGATGATGAGTTGCTTATGGGTAACGCGGACCGGTATCTGCAGCCCAACTTCAGCATTGGTGCTTATTATTCAAACGATCGCTTGTTCCTTGGTATTTCTGTTCCCATGTTACTTTCCCATTCTTTTAACTCCTCTTCCGGGAATTATGAACTGGTCAATGACTATGGACAGTACAACTACTTTATCAATGGAGGATACCTTTTTTCTCTCTCTTCCCGCTGGAAACTGCTGCCCTCATCAATGATTCGTTACAGTCAAGCTGCGAAGGTTCAGGTTGACCTGAACTCTTTCTTCATCTATAATGACAGGGTCTGGTTCGGACTTTCCTACAGGAGCAACAAATCAATTGTTGGACATCTCCTTTACCAGGTGAACACACAGCTGTCCGTTGCTTACTCATATGACTTTGGATTTGGGAAGATTGCCAGCTATATGGGAGGATCACATGAAATTACCGTCCGCTATGATTTTCGTTATTTAATCGATGTAATTGATCCAAGATATTTTTAACATGATACAGATGAATTTAAGCCCGCATAAATACTGGATCATACTAGCGCTCCTTGCTTTTATCTCTGCAGGAGCGGATGGCCAGATCTTTGCCGTTGAAAAAGCAGGATTCAGCTCAGAAAGGTATGATGACTTCTCTCCTGTCAGATACGGTGACTACCTTGTATTCAGCTCCAACCGCAAACACGATGTGATCATTGTCCATACATCACCTGAGAGCGGAGAAAACGTAAATATATGGAGTGTCGCCCTGAACGATTCTGCCGGGCTGAATCCTGCCAGTATCTTTTCAAAAGAGTTACTGACAAGTTATAATGACGGACCTGTCACATTTAATGCAGATGGCAATATCATCTACTATTCCAGAAATATAGAAGTAGAAACAAAACTCAGGGATGTATTTGATGATCGGAACCAGCTGGGACTTTTTCAGGCCAGCCTGGTGAACGAAGTCTGGTCGGACATTACTCCATTTGCCTATAACAGCGCAGATTATTCCATCACTACACCCGCCCTGGCGCCCGATGGCTCAAGGATCTATTTTGCATCCAATATGCCCGGTGGTTTCGGGGGTGCCGACCTCTATTATTGCGACAGGGTGGATGATGCCTGGTCTGAGCCGGTGAACCTGGGTTTCAATATCAACTCCACAGGCAATGAATCCTACCCATTTGTCAATGATGAAGGGATCCTCTATTTTTCATCAGATGGGTGGCCCGGGCTCGGTAAAAAGGATATATTTTACACCTGGCAGGAGGGTGAAAAGTGGGTGATCCCGGTACACATGGACGCTCATATCAATTCAAAGGCTGATGACTTCGGCATCATCACCAACAGGAACGGGACCGAAGGATACTTCTCTTCTGGCAGGCAAAGAAACGATGACATCTACAGCTTTGTTACAGATATACCTCCCTTCTATAAATGCGACAGCCTTCAGAAGAATTACTACTGTTATCTTTTTTATGATGAAGGATTCATGGACATCGATACCATGCCTTTGAATTATGAGTGGAATTTCAGTGACGGTGAGAAAATTTCCGGTATCGAGGTCGAACACTGTTTCCCGGGCGCAGGTACTTACAATGTTGAACTGAACATCATCGATAACAATACAGGAAATACCTTCTTCACCCAGTCATCCTACGACGTAGAGATAAGCGATGCGGTCCAACCCTATATATCCTCACCAGACCTGTTTCTGAAGGATGAGATGATTGCATTCAATGCAGCAAAATCCAACATGCCGGATATGAAGATCACACAATATTACTGGGACTTTGACGATGGAGTAAATGCTAAAGCCATGGATGCCAAACATGCATTCAAAACGAAGGGAAGCTACAGAGTCAGCCTGGGCCTGACAGGGGAACCCGACAGTACGGGACTTATCCCAAAATCCTGTGTATTCAAATATGTGGAGGTGCTTGAAGACAACCAGGAACTGGCCATGTACATGGCTGTTGAGAAGGGAGACCTGAAAGAGCTTCCAATGTCGGCCCTTGAAGATTCCTCCACAATCAGCCCACTCTATTCTTTGAAGGAGGCAATGGAGAGGGATGCAGTATTCCGGGTTGAAGTTCTGAATTCTCCTGAAAAGGTAAACATCGACACCTCCCTGTTTGATCCTCTTCGTGGTGCCTACGACATTACCGAGGTATTTTTAAGGGAGGATAGTCTTTACAGTTACACCGTTGGGGAAGCCTCCAACCTCATGGATACATATTCCACCTACAGCGATGTGGTGGAGAAAGGTTTTGAGAGTGCAAGTGTAAGAAGTTATATCCTGGCAGATCTTGCTGAGGAGGAGTTGCTTCAGCTGACCTCCACGCTGGGGGATTTTGCCGATGCCTATTTTGAGTTTGACGATTACAAGATAAGTGAGACCTCTTATCCCATACTGGACCAGGTAGTTATCATTTTGAACAGATATCCCTCCCTCAGGCTTGAGATTGCAGCACACACCGATAACATGGGATCATTTGAGTACAATATGACTCTGTCCCAGAAAAGAACCCTCTCCATGGTCGACTACCTTGTCAGTCAAGGTATTGCAAGAGACAGACTTATGGGTAAGGGATATGGAGAATCCAGGCCCATTGCTTCCAACAGCAGTGAGGAAGGCAGGATGATGAACAGGAGAGTGGAATTTATTATTTTGGATAAATAGGAGTAAATGGGGAAAAAGGATCTTTCAGCAGCGTTGAGAATAGCCAGCATATTATTGCTGATATTCCTTCTATTGAAGGGGGGGAGCAGCCTTAGCGCCCAATGGTTGAATGGTTACAGTCACCGGGTAAGAATCTCAATCGATGAGAGTCTGAATCAGGGTAGTTTACCCCTTACAGGCTTTCCCATATTATTTAGTTTTAGCGACACACTGATGCGGTCCGCCTCTAACGGAGGAATTGTTCAGTTTGCCGACGGGACGGACTTCTGTTTCACGGATCAGGACAGCATCACCGTGCTGGACTTTGAAATTGAAAGCTACGATCCGGAAACTGGTTCACTTTCCGCATGGGTACGAATTCCGTCAGTTTCTGCCGAATCCAATACGGACCTGTACCTCTATTATGGCAATCCTGATGGGCTTCCCCTCTGGGACACGGCGGGGGTTTGGAGCAACCAGTTTACAGCTGTGTGGCACATGGCAGATGATCCGTCTGCGAATGCACCCCAGATCACTGATGCGACTTCATTAATGAACCATGGTACAACAGGGGGTACTATGACAGCAGATGATCTGGTGGATGGGAAGGTATCACTGGCGATTCAATTTGACGGTATGGATGATTATGTAAGCATGCCGGTATCAGGTTTTAATACGGATGCAGGATGCGCAGAACTATGGATCAAACTGGATTCAATGCCTGTATCCAATTCTGACTATTTCTTTGCGCACCGCCAGGAAGATCCTATAACTGATAGAGCATATTTGCGTGTCTGGCAATCTGGGGAATGGGGTACTGGAATGGGTGATACCTATGACCTGGTAAGAGGGTCCACCATGGATACTGTTTCCTGGCATCACCTGGCTATTACCTGGAACGGTACTGAGCTTACAGGCTTCCTTGATGGCGCTCAGGATTTTGGACCGGTAGCTTACACAGCTCTTGATACGGTACGCGAAATCTATGTGATGACCTGGATGCCTTCCTCGGAATCTGCAAGTGGGACACTGGATGAACTAAGAATCTCCGCCATTGACAGGGACTCAGCCTGGATTGCTGCCTCATATCTGATTCAGCACCAGCCAGAAGCCTACTACCTAACGCAAACCCAGCTGGTAAATGATATACCTTGTAATGCGATCCCACTGGATATCAATGACACTTGCGCTTTCTCCATTCATAGCAATATAGGTGCCGAAGACTCGGGAATTCCAGATCCCCTTTGTGGCAACTATTTAGGGGGCGATATCTGGTTCTATCTCATTGTACCACAATCAGGATCGTTCGAGATCCAGACCGACACGGAAACAGAAGCCCAGTTCCCTGACAATAACGGATGGATGTATCGTGCTGCCATGGCACTCTATAAGGGAAGCTGTGAATCACTTGTACTGATTGATTGTTACGAGAACAACGGTAGCTATCACCCCCGAATGGCAGGTGCGGATATCACCGGTCAAATCCCCGGCGACACCATCTGGGTAAGGATCTGGGAGAATACCAACAACGATGTTGGCAAGCTAAAGATCTGTGCAAGCATTGGTGAGCAGGGCATGTGTCCCGCTGTTTTTTCGGTTGGAGGAGGAGGGGCATATTGTAACGGGGATACAGGGGTTATGATCAGCCTTTCAGGCTCTGGGGATGGCTACCTCTACACCTTAATACTGAATGATACCATTCAACTGGATACCCTGCAGGGAACAGGGGATTCCCTGGTCTGGTTGCCGGTATACGAACCCGGCTATTATAATATCCTTGCGCATCATCCAGTCGATAGCTGTGTCCTGGAGATGAGTGACAGTGCTGAGGTGATCCGGAATGAATTACCACAATTGTCCTTCCTGTCCAGTTCCTCCTCCTGTTTCGAAGCGAACGACGGGTCAATCACAACCACCATTACAGGAGGTATGGAGCCCTATAACGCAACGTGGTTGGGGCCTTTAGGATTTACTTCTTCTGAGGTGAGCCTGATTGATCTTGCAGCCGGAGAATATTCGTGTTCCGTTAGCGATAGTAACTTATGTGTGAATATTGGACCTGATATCCTGATCAGTGAACCAGATCAGCTGGTGGCCATAATAGACCAGGTGACGCACGTTTCGAGCTACCAGGCCGACGACGGTTCCATTCAATTGTCAGTTACGGGAGGAATATTTCCCTATACTTTCTTATGGACAGGTTCCAACCATTATGAGTCAACTGAGCAGAATCCAGTCAGCCTGACACTGGGAAACTACGATGTGAGGGTGACTGACGATCATTTATGTCAGGATTCCATCATGGGCACAGGATTAATTCTGGAGAAAGATGCCCCCGGGATTTTTATCCCTGAAGGATTCTCACCCAATGGTGACGGGTATAATGATCTTTTCGTGATCCTTGGCATTGAAAACTATAGCGAAAATGAGCTGGTGATATTTAACACGCAGGGCGTTGTGGTTTTTCACCGGATAAATTATAAGAATGACTGGGATGGAACTCCCGAAACGGGGAGTGTGCTGGGAGGTATACTGCCGGAAGGCACCTACTATTATGTGTTTAAATTTGGTGAAGCATCTGTAAGAAAGGGATTTGTGTATCTGAACAGAGAATAGAGAATAGAGAA
>QMPQ01000223.1 GCA_003648635.1 Bacteroidota bacterium
ATGGGTTTGTTCAGCACATCGGCCACAATCTGCATCACCAGTGGGGACTTCTTGGCCACACCTCCCAGGGCAATCACTTCATCGATGCGAACACCCTCCTCCACAAAGCGGTCCACAATCATTCTTGCACCAAAGGCAGTTGCCTCAATCAGAGCTCTGAAAATGGCTGGTGCATCGGTACCCAGGGTCAGTCCCATAATGGCTCCTTTTAGATTCTGGTTTGCATCAGGAGTCCTCCGTCCATTCATCCAGTCCAGAGCCAGCAA
Source organism: Bacteroidota bacterium (assembly GCA_003648635.1). GTDB lineage: Bacteria > Bacteroidota > Bacteroidia > Bacteroidales. The sequence continues at coordinate 267 of QMPQ01000223.1, forward strand.
GGATGAAGATGCGGGATTAATCTTTGCTGCAGCCTCACTCAACTTAGCAATCATTTTATCGGCACTTTCTTTTAGGATCTTCTGCATCATAGCTTCATCCAGGCCCTCGATCTCGCTTACTACATTCTTAAGGGGCCACATCAATAGATCTTTGAACCAGGCATAGATATCTCCAAAAGCGGACTGACCCGCCTCCAGCCCCACCATTCCCGGTACAATGGAGCCATCCACCTGTCCACATATTCCTTCCACGGGTCGGTCACCAAGCTCGCTTTGTGGGGCAATAATCATATCGCAAGTAGAAGTACCCATCACCTTACTCAACTGGTAGGGTCCTATCTCTGCCCCCAGGGCTCCCAGATGTGCATCAAATGCACCGGCACCCACCACTACTGTATCTGGCAGGCCCAATCTCCCTGCCCACTCCTCACTCAGGGTTCCCACCTTCACCTCACAGCTAAAAGTCTCTTCAAAGAGTCGCTCTTTCAGTCCCTCAAGCAGGGGATCCAGTTTCACAAGGAACTCCTCTTCAGGCAGTCCGCCGAAACTCTCATGCCACATGGCCTTATGTCCTGCGGCACATCTGCTTCTCTTCAACTTCAAAGGATCTGTATCTCCCACCAACAATCCCGGAATCCAGTCGCAATGCTCCACCCACGACCAGGCCTCTTCCTTCACCTTCTTATCTTCTCTAAGCACATGCAAGACCTTGGCCCAGAACCATTCCGAACTGTAAATGCCACCTTCATATAAGGTATAATCAGTGCCTCCCCAGCTACGAGCCAGGGCATTTATTTCATCCGCCTCTTTCAGGGCCGTATGGTCTTTCCAGAGCACAAACATGGCATTGGGATTCTCCTCAAAGCCCGGAAGTAGTGCCAGGGGAATTCCCTGCCGGTTGACTGCCACCGGTGTGGAACCGGTGGTATCCACTGAGATACCCACCACCTTTTGGGCCACATTGGATCCACATTGCTCAAGCGCTCCTACGATACTTACCTCCAGTCCCTCCAGATAATCCAGGGGATGCTGACGAAAGCGCATGTTGGCGGGATCACAATACAAACGCTCTTTCCAGCGGGGATACTCGAATACATGGGTTCCCATTTCTTCGCCAGTCCGCGTATCCACAACCAGCGCACGTACCGAATCGGTACCATAATCTACTCCAATGGTATAACTCATCAGATCAAAAGTTTAAAGATTTTTATTATCCTGACCGTAATAGGCATCCTTTCCGTGCTTTCTATGGTAATGCTTATCCAGAAGATATTGCTCCAGGGGCTTACTATTCCCAAGCAGCTCTGTGCGGAATGCCATCATAGCCACCTCCTCCAGAACCACGGAATGGTGCACCGCCTCCATGGCATCTATGCCCCAGGTAAAGGGGCCATGGCCATGTATAAGAACTCCGGGCAGGCTAAGACAATCGAGTTGCTTAAAAGTCTCAACAATCACTTTGCCGGTATTATACTCATAATCACCCTCTACCTCCTCTTGAGTCAGTGACCTGGAACAGGGGATGGCCCCATAGAAATAGTCAGCATGTGTGGTTCCATATACCGGGATCGACTTCCCGGCCTGGGCCCAGGAGGTGGCCCATGGGGAGTGGGTATGTACAATCCCATTAATTTCCGGGAAATTCCTGTAAAGCTCAAGGTGAGTGGGGGCATCGGAGGAGGGCTTCAGATCTCCCTCCACTTGTTTCCCCTGTGGATCCAGTACTACCATCAATTCTTCCCTCATCTGATCATAGGGAAGACCTGAGGGTTTAATAACAATATATCCTGTTTGGGGATCGCGTTCACTGGCATTTCCCCAGGTAAACACCACCAGCTGGTGACTGACCAGAGCAAGGTTGGCTTCCAGCACCCGCTGCTTCAGTTTCTTAAGCATATTATAATCCTTTTGCCAGGTGATAATAAAGATCGTTCCATCGAAGTTCCTTTTTAAAGGAGCTAATAGAGGTATCCTGATCAATCAGCAGGTACTCGATGCCAGCGATCTCGGAAAAGTCCTCAAGATGTTCGGCACCTACAGCCATACTGAATCCGGTATGGTGGGCCCCTCCGGCAAGGATCCATGCTCCGGCAGCCACTTCCAGGTTGGGAGCTGGCTCCCAGACTACCCTGGCCACGGGAAGATTTGGCAGAGGTGCATCGGCCGGTACCACCTCACAGGGATTGACCAACATCCTGTAACGGTTGCCCATATCCATGAGGGAGGCATTTACTCCGGGTCCTGATGCCACATCGAAAACCAATCGGGCCGGATCTGCTTTTCCCCCTATGCCCAGAGGATGAACTTCCAGTCCGGCTTTGCCATCAGAAATAGAAGGACAAACTTCCAGCATATGTGCTCCAAGTACCTTCATTCCATCGGGGTGAAGATGATAGGTATAATCCTCCATAAAAGAAGTCCCACCATCCAGGTCAAGCGCCATCACTTTCATGGCCCGAACCAACGCAGCCGTCTTCCAGTCTCCTTCGGCACCAAATCCATAACCATCGGCCATCAGTCGCTGTACAGCCAGGCCAGGTAGCTGAGATAAGCCATGCAGGTCCTCAAAGGTGGTGGTAAAAGCAGTAAAACCACCCTCTTCAAGAAAGTTGCGCATGCCCTTCTCAATGCGTGCAGCCTCCTTCAGTGCATCCCTCAGGCTAGCTCCCTCTTTTGCTTCAGCGGGCACTTGATACTGTTCCTCGTATTGTTGAAGCAGGTCAGCAATTTCATGATCGCTTACCTCTTTCACACAGGCAACCAGATCACCAACACCAAAGCCCGATACACTATAACCAAACTGTATCTGAGCAGACACCTTGTTTCCTTCAGTGACCGCAACCTCTCGCATATTATCACCAAAACGCGCCACCTTTCCTCCCTGCCAGTCATGCCATGCGGAAGCAGCTCTGAGCCAGACACCACATTTCCGCTGCACTTCCTGAGTAGACCAGTGTCCCACTACCACCTTGCGTTCGATACGCAGTCGCGAACCTATAAATCCAAACTCCCTGCCACCATGGGCACTCTGATTCAGATTCATAAAATCCATATCGATGGAGCTCCATGGAATATCGCGGTTGAATTGTGTATGCAGGTGCATAAATGGCTTCGACAAGACTTTCAAACCCCCGATCCACATTTTGGCCGGTGAGAAGGTGTGCATCCATGTAATCAGTCCAATGCAATTCTCTGCATTGTTGGCCTCCCGGCAGATAGCCAGAATCGCTTCCGGTGTGGTCAGTACAGGCTTAAAAACAATCTTTACAGGGATCTCGATGCTGCTATCCAGTGCCGTAGCAATTTCCTGTGAATCAAGATCAACCTGCTTCAGGGTTTCCTCTCCGTAGAGGTGTTGACTGCCCGTCACAAACCAGGCTTCCAAAGTCTTCAAGTCCTTAACCATTTCTCTATATTTTTTCTAACATTCCTATATTGTGAAGATGTATCCTCCATCAACCAGTTTCTCGTATTTCTTCTGATCAAACCTGTAATGAAAAGCACCCTTTCGTGAGCTGCTCTTGTCCTTTGTCTCAAGTTTAATGAGCACATCCATGGCCAGGATCTTCTTCCTGAAATTTCGTTTATCCAGTTCGGACTGGTAGATGGCTTCATAGAGTGCCTGAAGCTGGGGCATGGTGAACTCTCCTTGAAGCAGCTCAAAACCAATGGGTTGCGAAGTAGCCCTCCTCTTGAGACGTCGCAATCCCTTCGCAACCATCACATTATGATCCATAATCAAAGGTGGAAGATCCTTTAAGCTCACCCAGGTGGCTCCATATTGGCTGGAAGTGGCCTCGCTAAACTCTTTTGCGGGAATCAGGGCGTAGTAAGCAACCGAGATCACACGGCCTGCCGGATCCCTGTCCACTTCCCCGTAAGTCTGCAGCTCCTCCATATAGATATTGTTGAGACCGGTGAGCTCAAACAGTATCCGGCTGGCAGCCTCATCCAGACTTTCATCCTTCTGAACGAAGCCCCCGAAAAGTGACCATTCTCCTTTTGCCGGTTCAAACTGTCTCTTATGAATCAGTAGTTTCAGCTCACCCTGGTCGAAGCCAAAAATAATGCTGTCCACCGCCACATGAAATGTGGGATGCTCTTTATAGTATTGTTTCTCAATTTTCATGTACCAATCCCTATTTTACCAAAAATATATGTAGAAAGCTATGATAATGGTGATGATAATGGCCGAATTAACTACATCCCACTTACTCCAGCTGGCCCTGGTGATGGCACGCTGTTCCGCAGTGGCCGATCCGAAATAGAGTCCCTGTATCTTTGCCGGATCCTTCCGTTCGGTAAAGAAACTCACGATAATCATCAGCACAATAACAATCACAAACAAGGCAATCTCATAGTGCAGCCAGTTGGGAGCCACAATCAGTTGATAGATATAACCATCTGATACCGTATCGCCGAAATAGATACTGAGACCCAGTCGCAGCATGCCCAGTGTAAATCCAACCACCAATCCAATAAAACCGGCAGCAGGGGTGGTTCGCTTGGAGATAACCCCCAAAAGGAAAACAGCAGCAATTCCTGGTGCCAGCAGGGACTGTACATCCTGCAGGTATTCATAAAGCACTTTTCCTAAGCCCTTCATCACCGGGATCCAGAGAATACCCAATACCACAATAACCACCGTGGCCAACCTGCCCACCATCACATAGTGCCTCTCCGAGGCATCTGGCTTGAACTTTTGGTAAAAATCGACCGTAAAGAGCATGGAGGAGGAGTTAAACAAGGAAGCCAGTGAACTCATCAATGCCGCCAGGATACCTCCCACCACAATCCCGGTGAAACCCTTGGGTAACAACTCCTTCACCAGGGTAGAAAAGGCCGCATCGTTGTTAGCAAAATCCATGGTGCCCTGTTGCTTCAATGCAAAAGCGATCATTCCGGGAATCAGGAAGAGGAAGACCGGAGTCAGTTTCAGGTAGGCCCCGAAGATGGTCCCCCGACGGGCCTGCGTCTGGTCCCTTCCCGAGAGCACCCTCTGAACGATAAATTGGTCGGTGCACCAGTACCAGAAACCGATAATGGCAGAACCCAGAATTACCCCGGTCCACGGGAAGTCGGGATCTCCTGGCGATCGCATCAGGTTGGCCATGCTGCTTGAGCGGACCATCTCACCTGCATCGTTCATGTAAGTTACATCGGTGGCCCTGACAATCTCCATCATGTTAGCCCAGCCTCCCAGCTGGCTTAGTCCAATTACCAGGATAGCAATGGAGCCTGCCAGCAGTATGGGTGTCTGTAACACCGAAGTATATAGTACCGCCTTCATCCCGCCAAATACCGTATAGATTCCGGTCAGCACCACCAATCCAATGGCACTGATCCAGAAAAAATCGATCTGCTGGTTAAAGAGGGTCACATACTCAATATTGAATACATCCTTAAACACCACACCTCCGGCATAGACGGTAACAGCCACCTTGGTCAGAATATAGCTGACGATAGAGATAATGGAGAGAAGGGACCGCGATTTTGCATTGTATCGCTTCTCCAGGAACTCGGGCATGGTAAAGACTCCGCTTCGGGCATAGAAAGGGACAAAGAGCCAGCCCAGCATCAGGATCAGCCAGCCATGCATTTCCCAGTGCGCCATAGCCATCCCGCTTTCTGCTCCTGCACCTGCCAGTCCAACCAGATGCTCCGATCCAATATTGGAGGCGAAAATGGATGCCCCAATGGCAATCCAGGTGGCATCCCTGCCCGCCAGGAAGTAATCAGATGTGTTTTTGTCTTTTTTCCTGAGTGTCCAAAGAATGATCCCTATCAGCGCAAGGCAGAAGAGTCCAAGAATGATCCAGTCGAGTGTAGCCATGGTCTTTGGTTAATA
>QMPQ01000224.1 GCA_003648635.1 Bacteroidota bacterium
AGCCGATGGATACAATATACTGTCCCCAATCGCCCATCCAACTTCGTTTAAATGCTTCAGTGGTCAGTGCCGCACTATGAATCAGTGAAGAGCCTGAAAAATAGACCGGCTCATCCTCCCCGCTCAGTTCACTGAACCGCACCACTCCCTCAGATACCGGGATGGGACCGGTATACTTCTCTTTTCCCCGGGTTACCACCACATTTTCGGCAAAGGACTCTGCATGTATGATGGTTATTCCATCGCTGGTTACGGTCCCCTCTTCAACCTGAAGTGAACCTGTAAACAGAGCCAGAGTGGTATCATTGCTGAAAACCCTGGCCATTAATACACGATCATTTTCATCCTCCTCCAGGTATGTTCCCTCCACAATCTGCAGGTCGGCCTGTTGAAAGCGATTATCAATTTTCTCGTTCCAGACTCCTGAAGAAAGCAGAACCAAACCGGTAATGGTACAAATAATGATGGTGTCGATAAAAGGTTCCAGGATGGCCACCATGCCTTCTGACACAGGTTCCTGGGCCTTGGCTGCACTGTGCGCTATTGGAGCTGAACCCTGTCCGGCTTCATTGGAAAAGAGTCCCCTGTTTACCCCCTTGTTGAAGGTAAAAGCAAAGCCTGCCCCCAGGAATCCACCAACTGCCGCACTACCCGTGAAAGCGTCGGTAAAGATGGAGCCAAGGGATGGAAGAATGTTTTGATAGTTGGTGGCAATCACCAGGATGGCTCCTACTACATAGATTAAGGCCATCATGGGAACAAGGGTGGAGGTCACCTTGGCAATCCGCTTTATTCCCCCGATGATCACAAGTCCCAGCAAGACGGCCAGCACACCACCTGTCAGGGTATGGTTGATTCCGAATGAGGTAAACATCGATTCGGAGATGCTGTTGATCTGGGGTAAGCTTCCGGTTCCAAAAGAAGAAAGGATGGTGGCAAAAGCAAAAAAGGCTCCCAGCACTGCTCCTGTTTTAATGATTTTTCCCTTCCTGGTGGTAATGTTCATCCGCTTCTTCATGTAATACATGGGGCCGCCCGAAATGGAACCATCCGGAAGAATATCCCTGTACTTGTGCGAGATGGTTACCTCCACAAACTTTGTTGTCATACCTAACATCGCCGTAACCAGCATCCAGAAGAGGGCCGCAGGTCCGCCCAGGTGAATGGCCAGGGCCACTCCTGCTATGTTGCCTGTACCCACAGTACCCGACAGGGCGGTGGTTAAGGCCTGGAAGTGAGAGGTATCTCCAATATCATCTGCACGATCAAATCTACCTTTTACAATCCTGATGGCGTGACCAAAATACCTGATCTGTGGCAATCCCAGGTAGAGGGTAAAAAAAACACCGGTGCCAAGCAAGAGGTATACAAACCACGCATGTCCACCCAGGTAATTATTCAGAAAAAGAAGGAATTCGTTGACTTTTTGCATGTCCAGGGATTAGTTCATTGTCACTTTTGGAAGGGGTAAAAGTAACAATTATTTGTATTTCCCCATAAGTTTCGAGATGACCTTATCCAGCTGTGCTGCTGTAAAAGGTTTGGGAAGATAGTCATCGTAGCCCTCCCCCAGGAAGCGGTCCCGGTCCCCGGTTAGTGCATGGGCCGATTGTGCAACCACCTTGATTTCCGGGTAGCGTTCCCTGATAATTCTCAAGGTATCGGTTCCGCTCATCACAGGCATCTGAATGTCCATCAACACCAGGTCGGGCAGAGGATACTGTTCCAGGATCCGGAGGGCTTCATAACCAGAGGCCGCTACACTAACACGATGTCCTTTCTGTGTAAGCATGGCCTGGTATAGCTCCAGGGTATCGGGTTCATCGTCCACTGTAAGAATTGAGATCTGCCCTCCTGAATGCACGCGTTCCTGCACCTTTTTCACCTCGATTTCCACCTTTTTATCAGCACCTGTCGATTTCAGTGGATGCTCCACCTGGAAGCAGGCACCATGCCCCGCCTCCGATTCCACCCAGATACTACCACCCAACATATGAACAAGGTTCTTACAGATGGCAAGTCCCAGACCTGTTCCTCCAAACTTCCTGGTATTGGAGCCGTCAATCTGTCTGAACTGATCGAAAATCAATTCAAAATGTTCTTCCGATATTCCGATCCCTGTATCTTTAACATAGAAACGAACCGACTGGTCCGATGCCCCTTTTAGGCACCCTATTTCAACCTTTCCCTCTTCGGTAAACTTGATGGCATTGTTAATCAGGTTCTTCATGATCTGTGCGATCCGGATTACGTCGGTCTCAAGTTCGCAGTCCTCCTGCTCCATGGCAATCACAACTTCAATTTTCTCTTTCTTCAGCCGCGCAATTTCATCGTGTGCATACTGCTCCATGTCCTTGATCAGCTCCGATATTCTGATCCTGCCATAAATGATGGAGAGCTGATCGCTTTCAATTTTCGCCAGGTCTATGATATCGGAAATCAGGGTCAGCAGCAACTCCGAATTGGTGATGATACGGTGTACATAGAGTTCCCGTGCCTGGTCCTCCAGATCTGACTGATTTAGCAGATTGGAAAATCCGATAATGGAGTTCATGGGAGTCCTGATCTCATGTGACATATTGGCCAGGAAGGCCGATTTCAATTGATCACTCTCCACGGCGTGCTCCTTGGCCTCCTCCAGTTCCTTAATGGTTCTTTTCCTTTCGGTAATATCACGTGTTATAAATAGAACCAGATCTGGCTCACCTTCCTGCCCTTTGACAAGTACAAGCTTTGATGACATATCCAGGTAGTGACCATCTTTATGCCTGATCTTGTATTCAGGCGATGAATAGCCCTCCTTTAAAAGAATCTGCGCCTCCTCCTTCATTCTTACACGGTCATCGGGGTGGATCAGCTCATATTGACCAAAATGCAAGAACTCTTCCCTGGTATAACCCAATGCCTCATAATAAGGTGAATTCATCAAAAGGGGCTTTCCATCCACTGTTAACAGAGCTATGCGGTCGTTAGCAGCCTCAACCACCGTTTGATAAAGCCGCTCCGTCTCACGCAGCGCTGCTTCAGACTTTCTCTCCGGTGTCTTGTCCTTTACAATGGCTATCATCAGGTTTTCACCTGTCAGGGTAAAGGCATGCAGGGTGAACTCCAACCATAAATTTTGCCCCTTCTCATTCCTATAGCATTGTTCAACCCTTCCAAATCCCTTCTCAAAAACATCCTTCATAAGGGCACCATCCTTGCCAATTACTTCATCTTGCAGGATATTATCTGGGAGAGGCTTCCCGAAGATCTCGGGACCCTTATTAAACAGATCCATGGCTGCTTTATTGCCGTCGAGTATCATTCCGGCCTTATCTTCAAGAAGCTCAATAACGATGATGGCTTCGTTTGTATTCCTGACGATGAACTCAAACTTTTTCTTCTCCTCCACCATAGCCAGAAGACGTTTGAAGTTCCTGGAAATATCCATGGCGATGCCACCAATAACAACAGGCTTGCCCTTCTCATTTTTCTGAATTACACTCCCTCTGTTATAGTACCATTGCCATTTACCAGAGCTATCCTTAATCCTGTATTCAATTTCATAGAGATCATCCTTTCCGGTATAAAGCTGGCGCAAGAGTACTTTGTTACGTTCAGCATCCTCAGGATGAATATTTTTGTAAATCACTTCAGGATCATACCCTTTTGCGCTAGTAGATAGCCCCAGAATCTTCATCAAGCCATCACTCATTCTGATCTTCTTACTGAGATGTTCCCAATGCCACCAGTGGAGGCCAACACTTTCTGATGCTGTCTGGAACTTGTCTGAGGGGGAAAGCAGTTCCCCAGGTAAATGCGATTGATCTTTTACCATCTGTTAAAAATACTGTGCTATTTTAAAAATACAAATTCTAATCATAAGATTAGGCTTTGCTTACATTGAACTTTCTGCTCCGGGAACTGTTTTTACACCTAAACGCTTTCACCATGAAAAAAGTACTTGGCTTTATTAATGAGCTGACAGAAAATAATAACCGAGATTGGTTCAACACCAACAAAAACCGTTACCAGGAAGCGCTGGAGATTTTTCGGGGATTTGCAGGGGAACTACTGACAGGTATTTCAAAATTTGACCCGACCGTGGGGAACCTGGAGCCCAAGGATACCATCTTTCGAATTTACAAGGATGTCCGTTTCTCAAAAGACAAAGACCCGTACAAGACACATTTCGGTTGCTGGATGGCTAAAGGGGGAAGGAAGTCGACCGACGCGGGTTACTATTTTCACCTGGAGTCAGGAAAGAGTTTTATGGCTGCGGGGGTCTGGATGCCACCCAAGGAACAGCTTAAGCTGATCAGGCAAGAGATCCTTTATAATCCGGACTCCTATCTGAAGCTGATTAATACCGGTGTGATGAACGATCAATATGAACGGGGTGGAAAAGAGGACATGCTTAAAAAAGGTCCTGTGGGATTCCCCAAAGACTTCATTCATATGGAAGAGTTAAAATACAAGCATTACATTTGGTCCCGGTCCTACAGTGATGCAGCTATCCAGCATACTGGTTTTGCCAGCAGCGTAACGGAAGATTACAAAGGTCTCTATCCCGTAGTAAGCTACCTGAATCATGCCATGTCATTTACAGGAAATCAGTAAGTGTGACTAAAGTTACAGTGGGAGTGTAAGTTTTCACCTATTTTTGCGACAGAAACAAACAAGAAAGACAAGATATGAAACTAGAACATTTAACAACCGAGACTTTTAAAGAGAAGGTTTTCAATTACGAAGCCAATAAAGACTGGAAATTCGAAGGAGAAATTCCTGCGATTATAGATTTTTATGCCGACTGGTGTGGACCCTGTAAGACTGTTGCTCCCATCCTGGAAGAGCTGCAAGCTGAGTATGGTGACAAGCTTAATATTTACAAGGTGAATACCGAAGAGCAGCAGGAACTCGCTTCAGTATTTGGAGTTCAGAGCATCCCCTCCCTGCTTTTCATACCCAAAGAGGGTCAGCCACAAATGGCCATGGGTGCCCTGCCTAAAGAAACATTCAAGCAGGCCATCTCTGAGGTATTAAGTGTATCCGAGTAGCGTTCAACCTGGTCACAGCGACCGGAAAACAAAATAGAAGATGAAAAAGATAGCATTAAGTATTACAGCAGTAGCACTCCTTGCGCTTTCCTGCACAAATGGTTCAGCCACTTCGCTGAAGAATTCTGATCAGGAAGTAAATGCCGCTACAACATCAGTTTCTGATAAGACAGGAGATGATCAATCTGAGGGATCCGGGAAACCGGTTTACCTGACGAAGCAGGATTTCCTCGATAAGGTAATGAATTACGAAAAGAACCAGAGCGAATGGGTGTATGAAGGAGATATGCCCGCCCTGATCGATTTTTATGCCGACTGGTGTGGCCCCTGTCGCAAGGCGGCCCCGATTCTGGAGGAACTTGCCAAAGAGTATGAAGGAAGAATACATATCTATAAAATAGATACCGAGAAAGAGAAGGAACTTGCATCAGTTTTTGGAATTCAGAGCATTCCGGCCTTCCTTTTTGTTCCACAGAAAGGCAAACCAACCATGAGCAATGGCATTGCCCAGACAGATGAGGAGACCAAAGCCATGTTCAAGAAAATGATTGATGAAATTCTGCTCGGCGAAGGAGCCAGCTGAAAGATCGTTATTAGGTAGTTAGTTTAGTAAGGTTTTTTAGGTTAGTTAGTAAGGTTAGTTAGGTTAGTTTAAGTCTTTGAAAACCGTCTCATTCTGGTAATGGGGCGGTTTTATTTTGCCCATGTAAGTAATTGGCTTTTTTCTTGTATTCATCACTTCTTTTCGAACGACTTTTTAAGTCATAGATAACCAAAGCTATAAGTTCTTGAATTTGATATTTTCGGGTATCCCTATATCTTGTATGTGTGTTTGTCCGGGGGAAAAAGAACAAGAGCGGGACGGCAAGCGTACAGATCATTGCGTACAGATCATTGCGTACAGATCATTGCGTACAGATTATTGATAAGACCAGTGGCTGTTATTGTGTGGCCAAGACTGCCGAATCCTTTTCCGATCCTGGAATCAGGGATGAGAACATCAAGACATTTTTCGATGAAGGACTTTCTCC
>QMPQ01000225.1 GCA_003648635.1 Bacteroidota bacterium
GATATTGTCGCATATTTCCTTCCCTCCGATCAGTCATTTCCCATACAGCTCTGCGAGGTTTATTCCAATAATCGTGAGGCTTATGATGTTGGTGATTGGATAGAGTTTTACTATTATGGGTCAGACTCCCTCAACCTGGAAGGATGGACCATAAGGGGTGATCAGAACCAGCTGCTCTATACCTTCATCGAAAACACTCTTATACACCCAGGTCGAAGATTCCTGGTCTGTGAAGATATAGAACGGTTCAGAGAGGTATTCCTCACACCTATTCCTTGTTTCGGTAATTTGAACCAGGGCTTTTCCAATAATTCTACACTTACCCTGAAATCGGATGATGGAGGAATCAAACTTACGGTCGAGTTAATGGCTGCCACAGAATGGCCTGCTCTTCCGGATGAAGGTTATAGTCTTGAACTTAAAAGTATCGTGAATGACGCAGGCAACGGGGCTAACTGGGAGATCAGTGAAAATAGCTTTGGATCGCCGGGACTCCCAAACAATGAATACTACAATTTTCAAAACCCATCAGGGAAGGACTCTATATTCACCAGTTACGAAACACAGCTACTGGAATTTATTTCTTCCCAGGACTTTTACCATGATCTGGATCATCACCACATGGCAGGAATATCCATAAAAGAGCTTGCGGGTCCGGGACATATGTTCCTGGGAGAAACAAGGATTGAACAGGGAAAGATCTATGATCCCTCCGATCTGATCTTTAGCCCACAAGAACCCTTTAGCAGTTCAAGCAGCCTGGTTTATAGTTTTATTGACAAATCCGGACAGGAAAGTGCCGCCCACACGATCCTGTTTAACCCGGCTGTAAATGTAAAACCGGGGATCCAGCCTGGCTTTCGCCTTTATCCCGTTCCTGCCAAGGAATTCTGCATAATTGAAATTCCACCTGATCACCTTGGTCCCATTGATTTTTTCCTGTTTGACCTGAATGGGAAAACACTTCAGTCGCTTCACTTAAAAAATCTCGGAAGCAAGCTGACTGTTGATCTGACCGGGGTGGAAAGTGGTATGTATTTCTACCTGATAAGAACCCGGCAAGCTGTTGTAAATGGTAAAATCGAAGTGATCAAATAAGGAAAGCTTAGTTTTTTTAGTATCCTCCTGCAAAGATCATTAAACGGCTCTCTTGACGCCAACGTTCCTCATGTTGAACAATCACCCTTACAATATAGGCCCCCGGGTTTTCAATTTGGTGCTGAAAGTAAATGATTTCCCTTCCTCCTCCAGCCTGAAACAATAAGTTACTTACCTGGGTACCGCTTAAGGTAAAAATACCCAACTCTATCCTGGTTCCGTTTTCTTCGTTGAGTTCCAGAAACAGGACCTCTCCCACAGGATTTGGATAAATTTGTATACCGTTCTCCAGGATAAGCTTTGGACCTTCGCTTGAATTACCCCCATTGGGACCCCCTGGCGAGAAAGGTAGACCGCTGCTGGTATACCAGCTGGAATAATGATTATTATCCAAATCCGGAGCAAGCAGTTGCAGGCTCGGACCTTTCCCGTCTGCCGCCACGGGCCAGGGAGCCTGATTGTCATACTGAACAATATCTTCCAGTTCCCCTTTGTTGTTTTTTAATATTAGAGACTCCCCTTCATTACTGAGCTTAAAACCTCCCTCTCCCTGATTGAAGCTTCCTGTGAAATAAATGCTTGAACCATGCTCATATAGAAACTGTTTTGAATCTCCTGCAACTACGAGATATCCAAGCGGATCAATGACTGAACTGGCCTTAAAACTGAATAAGTTATTTACACCGCCATCTGTAAACTGGAATCCGCTCAGAGCAATGCTGAAATCATTTGGATTATAGAGTTCTATCCATTCCGATTGTACGGCATAAGCCGGGTTATACATGATCTCATTTATCACCAAAGCCTCCCTAACCGCACTTGAAGTGGTGTCAAAAACCGCCACTATTTCCCGTGTAGTCCCGGGATCCACGTTAATCCGATGAAGATTAGAGATCCCCCTCCATTCAATGAAATTGCCTCCGGCCTCCGGCCATGCTTCCAGGGAAATGGGAATACCATCCATATAGATTCCTTCCCAGCTCTCCTGGTCAATGATCAGTGAGTTCAGTTTCACCCTACCACTGCCCTCGATCCTCAGGGTGATCCCGACGGTATCATCGATCTCAAAATATGCTTTCATCTGGTTGTACAAGTAAGCTGGACGTTGTCGAAGAAAAGACCTGATGCTTTCATTATTCTGCTCCCATCTACCCCTGTTCCCTGGATTCCAGCGATCAAATTCTGCATCCATTTCAGGCGACACAACTGCTACCAGTGAATCATAAATTCCGATAACATGGCTGGAATCGAATAAGGAATTCAGGAGATCGCAATTCCGGTTTATCAATTCATTGCTGAATTGTTCATTCTGAATCAGCTTCTGTGGAATGAAATTAGGCCATTTCTCAGCACTGGTATTGGCATATTCGGTAAATCCGTTCCAGCCAAGGATATTGTAGGATCTGTCAGTATCCCATATGGTCCAGCTCCATCGCCCACCAGTAGGCTTGATAACAAACGCACCCCAGGTCCACGATCTGTACTGACTGCAATGGACAAGGGATAAAAGATTGAGCAGGGAGTTCAGATCCATAAAGGAGGAGACCTCATCATAAACTTCCGGACGGGTAAAATCGGTACTGTCAAAATAGCTGACCATCTCGTTCCACTCATCCATGGTGCCATATTTTAGATCGGGGCCCCATTTTTGAAACCGAACCAGATCAAAATCCTGAATTCCCATATTGTCTTCCACGAAATATTCATTGATACTCTCCCTGATGTTATAGATCCCCCAGTAGTTATTGTTGAGCAACAGAACCCCAAAGTCGCTCTCTGTAGCCAATTCACCAAGTTTACTCCATAATTCGGTGCTGAACGGGTCCCTTAACAGTGTGCCTGTGCTGGTGGTAATATCATCATCATATCCTGATCTCAGAACCAGGTTTTTGAAACTGGACGGCCCTTTTACGAAAGGAGACGCTTTCAGTACCGATTTACCATATCCGCCGCGAAAATGCAGGCGAAAGGCTTTTTTGGGCATAAACACAGAATTTCCACCCTGAATCCGGATTCCGGTAATAGCAGAGAACTGTTTTATATCCTTGTAATATGAGAACGAGGCAGGCCGTTCCCAGCGCGGACCGGCATTGCTGTAATTGGTATAGATCCCGGTGGGCCCGTACAGGTGCTCCTCATTGGTGGATAGAGAAATCACAGGGAGATGGTAGCTCTCCTGGGGAAAATAAGCCGCTGCCTGGATATAGCCGGGCAGATGATTCTCCTTTAATATAAGTGAGCGAAGTGTGGTTTGAGCCTGAATCTCGAGGGGTCCACCATAGAGCTCCCCCAATTTGGGATCAGCGCCATCCAGGGAGTAAAATATAGAATCTGTTTCATCTGGGGAGGAGATAGCTGCAGTTATGGGAAAGGTTAGTTCACCTCCTGCATTACTGAAAATCGGATCATTGCTTAAGCTGTCATACGTAATGGCGCCATCTCCTGATGGCCAGGTGGAGAAAACCCAGGTCCCGCTTTGCTCACTTTTTCTATAAACATAATTCATCGGTATACGCGGAAAAATTTGCTCTTCCATCTTAACTCCTGCAGGATTGCTAAGAAGCAGGGCTTCTCCACTTCCTTGCAATTTAAAGGGAAGATGCATATTTGCCAGGTCATCCCGGTCATCTGTCCACAAGAGGATGGTATCGCCGGCAGGCACAAAAAGATCTTCCATGATCCTGTATTTCAAAGGCTGGTCAGGCTTATCCGAGAGATAGTGTCCAATTAAATTGACGGATTCTGCCGAGAGATTATAAATTTTGAACCAGTCGCTGTAGACCCCAGAGGGATCCATCTGTAGGGAGAGGTTCGACGGAGATATCTCCACCACCCTTACTGGTGACTGATAATAGGGAAAAGCTCCCATATCCGGCCTGGTACCATCGGGGTCCCTGTCGTCTGCATCCACCAGGTAGTCCAATCCATCCTTATCAAGATCCGGATTCCCGGCATCGATGGCATCAGAAGTAGAGGAGAGACTAAAATTGCCATTCACGGCATCAATGAACTGAGGAAAGCCTGTGATGTTCCCTGTACCGGGGAGATTTACCAGATCGCTCAGGCAATAATCGAAGCTTAATGCGGAATTACCCACCTGAATCTGGTCCCCCAGGGTAGAATTGGAAATAATGGAACTGGAAACATAAATGGTTCCTCCCGAAGTGCTTTCTCCGTCATTATGGAAGGCACGGATTCCATAGGTATTTCCATATAGGGTATTGAGTCTTGCATCCACTACCGCACCTGTATGGCTCTGTATTCCGGCCTTTGAATGTATAAGCAGATTCTTATAGACAAGCGCTGTGCTGTTTTCCCCTATACTGATGCCCATATCACAGAAACTAATTTCATTTTCTTCAATTACAATATTGCTGCTGTTGGTTCCAATGTCGATCCCATCGTCTGAATACCCGGTAATGATGTTACCGGAAATGGTATCGTCAGAAATCCCATCCAGATCAATGGCATCTGTCTTTCCGGCTGCCGGATTCCCAGTCATTCTGGTATTCCTGATGATCAGTTTCTGTGCATTATGAACCCCTATACAGTCATCGCCCACGCCCCTGTAGGTATCGGCAATATCACAGTTTTCAATGATTACTGTATCCCCAAAACTGCTTACAAACCTTACGGCACGGCGAAGCAATAAATGCTTTGCTATAAAGGAGCCCTGATTTGTAATATAGTTCCACCTTGTTTCCGGCGCATCACTTGTAAACAATACTTTTTCTGTTTTGCTCCCCTCGATAAGCAATCTCCCGTTATTGGAAATACTTACCCCACCGGAAATAATAATTTGTGCTCCTTGTGTGATTTTCAGAGTTATACCACTATTTATTGAAAGATTTTGTTGAATATAATATGGAGACCCTTCTGCTGTGAGAATAGTATCCTTCTCAATCACTGACGGAAGGGGGTCCTGGCAAACACCCGACACATATATCAGTGTTGCGAGAAGCGTAACATGAAAGACTCTGAACACAGCTTAAATATAGTACTAACTATTTCATAATGCGCAAGCCCCTCAAAAATGCTTGAGGGGCTTTGTACCTCTAGCCATCCTTTTTTCCGAACCTTTTCCGAGGGATTTAGATTTGATCTGGCGTGTCGATTCCGAGATGCTCCACCTTCACTCTCCGTAGCCTTATTCGCTTCTTATGGATGTGGCTGGATTGGTTCTGGCTGCTTTTAGTGCCTGAAAACTGAGCGTAATTAATGAAATCAGAAGTACACTGAAGCCTGAAAGCAAAAATATCCAGGGACTGATGCTTGTCCTATAAGCAAAATCCTCTAACCAATGTTTCATGTACAACCAGGCAATTGGCCATGCGATCAGGTTCGAAATCAGCACCCATTTCAGGGCATCCCAGGAAAACATGGAAACAATTTGCCAGGATCTGGCTCCCATAACTTTTCGTATTCCGATCTCCCTTGTTCTTCTCTCTGCCATAAAAGAGGATAAACCGTACAATCCCAGACAGGACAGGAAAATAGACAGTGCTGCAAAAAGAGCAAACAGACTACGCATTCTGCTTTCAGATAAATATAGTTTAGTGTAATCGTCCTCAAGGAAAGTATAGTTTAGTGGGAAGGTGGGGTTAAGTTTATTCCAGGATCGTTCAATATTTTTTATTGTATTTCTAATATTATCACCTTTCAGTTTAAAACATATATATCCGTACTTTTTTGCATAGAATGGATTGGTCATGAACAAACAAATTGGATCTATCTCCTTATGGAGCGAATTAAAATTGTAATCTTTTGCTACACCAATTATTTCTCCTTTCATACCCCAGAATATGAATTTTTGCCCAATTGGGTCTTCTATGTTCATCATTCTTATTGCAGTTTCATTTAAAATGAAATTGGAAGAGTCGCTGGGATGATCAAGGCTGAAGTTCCGACCTTCAGCAAGTTCAATACCAAAGGTGGGAATATAATCATGGTCTACCTTTTTCA
>QMPQ01000226.1 GCA_003648635.1 Bacteroidota bacterium
CGGCTGGTGCGGTATGCCCAAACCAGCCGTCCTGACGCTGGTTGTCGCTCCAGTCCCGAATCCACTTACGAAAATTTGCATCACATTTGAAGTTATAGAGGTATCCGGAGAGATGGACACCTCCATCACCGTAGGCGGATTTTTCACGTGCTTCGCCTGTTCCCAGTGCCAGTCCCGGATTCTGTGTACGAAAGGTATACCGGGTTGTCTCATGGATACTGTTAAAAAGTTCGTTGGAACATTCAAATTGCCCGGCTGATGGGATGTCGGGCTCGATCATCATTGCACTTGCATCTTCCAGGGCAGGCTTTTGGTCAAGCCCGGTGATCAGAGCGTAGCGGAAGCTATGATAATTGAATCTGGAATGAAATGATTCAGATCCTTCGCCACGGGCAATATAGGTATCTTGCTGGTTGAAATGCTGAAAACCGTCAGTGGAAGACCCAGCGATATTCATTTCCTGATCATAATCGTTATAGTTTAGATCAGCGTAATAAATGTGAATAATCTGACCTGCTGTAAGATCATGCATTTTCAAGTTCATCCAGCCGGTAAGGGGACGGCCAAAGTCAATAAGCCATTTACCGTTATTAAGCTGAAAAATTCTTTTTGGTGAAACAGCCTGGCTAAGGCGTGGACTTTCGCATCCCTGCCATGAATGAAGCACCTCCGGGGGGGCAATCTCACCGGCGTAGAGCCAGTCGGAGTCATCCAGATCAGCTTGATTCCAATCCTGCAGATATTCTCGGGCGTCGAAATGTTCTCCTCCAAATTCGTCCCACTCCCAACTGCCAATCTGGGAGATACAACTTTCATGAACGCGCCAGTCTGAGTCCGTCCCAATCACCGTCAGTCCTGAAGGCAATTGAATATCAAGTTGGGCACGCAGGATCGGTGAATTGTACTTGTTGCCAGTCCCTGGCTGATGCCAGCCGGGTCCCATCCAAAGTGCGATGCAGTTGGTTCCTTTATGCAGATATGATGTGACATCATAGGAGTTGACGAGAAAACGCTTATCAATCTTGGAGATGCCAGGCGTCAGCACATATGGACTAACCTTCTTTCCATTGATGTGAAGTTCATAATATGACGGGGTATTGACATGTATCACAGCCCGTTCAATATTTTCTTTCAAGTCGAATGTCTGACGCAACCAGGGATAGGACAAACGTTTCGGAGCCGGATTAGTTATCCACTTAGCTGTCCAGTCCTCGGATTTCAAAAGCCCCATTGACCACTCGGCCGTCTCACTCCATTTCGATGGGTTTCCATCTTTGTCCCATGACATTACTTTCCAGAAACAGTGCGTTCTCGATACTAGCTCCCTGCCATCGTAAGCAACAAGAATGGATTGATCCGATTTAACCTTTCCGGTATCCCAGAAATCAGCAGTACTCTTATCAAGCTTTTCTTTAGAACTTGCTACGAGTACTCGATATGCGGTCTGTTTCTGGCCGCGCTGACCGGATTTGAGTTGCCAGCTCAAACGCGGGTTCTTTTCGTCGATGCCTAAAGGATCTGTCAGATATTCACAGCTTAAGTTGGAAACAGTTACAGATGACTCTCCACATCCGACAAATAAAGCCGTGGACAACAGAACCAGAGTTGCCAAACTTATTATTCGACTGTTATTTAAGTAGTTACTGATTGACATACACATAATAGGCCGGATGTTCATATCCCAGGGAATCTATCAGCCATGCTTGTATTTCAGAATCTCCCTGTTCCAGTTTAATATCGAACACGGCTTGTTCATCAGTAGGATTTATCTCTTTTTCAAAATACTCCTCACCTACTTTTAGTTTTACTCTTTCAGCATTAATAATTTTTCCCTGCCGGACGAGGACAGGCTCATTCTTGCTATAAATATCTCCCTTGGTTTGTGCTGCCGGAGCTGAATTAATGGGGCAACTCACCTCCTTTGGCCAACGCCGCACCTCAAACTGATAGCTGCCGCTTTTAAGAATGGTAACAGGCCAGTACCCAAAATTCTTCACCCCACGATTTACATGTGATTGATTCCAGGTTTCAGGATCAATTTTTTCAGGGACCCATGCATCGCAGTTCAGCCATGTTTCCTCTATCTTCCCTGAACCGATAACATTTCTCTGGATTGGAGACTTTCCATTGCCAATCTCTTTCCAGTATTGTTCATAGAGTTTCTGCAGTTGCAATACCTTTTCAGGATTTTCCTTTGCAACATCCACTTTCTCCCCCGGATCAGACTTAATATTGTACAATTCATTACGGTTCACCAAACGCCACTCTTCAGTTGCAACAAGGGAATTCTTCCATTTCTCGTGTTGCTGGGTCCTGTTCTGAGAATGAAGAAATATGGTTCTGTCCTGCCAATCAGCCTCCTCGCCATTTAGCATATTGCTCCAGCTTTTTCCACTTAACTTATATTTTGCTTTTTCTGGAGTTTTAAGATCACACAGGTCTATAAGGGTTGGCAGGATATCAATGTGCGAAGTCATCCTGTCAATGTCCGTCCCTGTATTTAAGTTTTTTGCCGGCCATTGAATAAAGCAGGGAACCCTGTGCCCACCCTCATACACCGAGCCTTTTACCCCTTTCATTCCAGCGTTGAATACATCGCCACCTCCGGCTGTTCCGTTATCAGTTAAATATATTACAATGGTATTTTCAGATAAGTTATTTTCAGACAGGTACTTCCGAAGCCTCCCCAGGTTCTCATCAAATCGGGTGATTGTGGCATAAAAATCGACTACCGATCGGCCTTTTGGCTTTTCAAACTGCTTTAGTTTCTCCTCATATTGATCCCTGGATCCTTTTAAAACATTCCAGGGTGCGTGGGGAACATTGGTCGCCAGGTAGACAAAGAATGGTTCTTCCTTATTATCATTAATGAAGTTTATGGCTTCATCGAAATAGATGTCAGTGCAAAACCCTTCAAATTTCTCCCAGGTACCGTTCCGCATGTAGCTGTCATTCATCTTATCATTGCCCCAGTAATCGCTGGCTGTGCCTGTCCCCCCGTCCCCATGACCGACCCATTGGTCGAAGCCACGGTCGATGGGACGAAATGGATAATTCCTTCCTAAATGCCATTTACCGAAATGTCCTGTATGATAGCCTGATTCCCTGAAAAATTCGGCCATGGTGGTTTCCTCTGTATTCAGGTGGTTCCTTCCATTTATGGTTGACCGCACATGGGTGAGGTCGGAAAACCTGCCGGTTAACAGCGCGGCTCGGGTAGGAGCACAAAAAGGATTTACATGAAAATTTGTAAAACGTATAGATTCTGAATGAAGCTCATCAAGATGAGGTGTTTTTATATATGGATTGCCGTGACAGGCCAGATCACCATAACCCTGGTCGTCGGTCATGATCAGGATGACATTGGGCCTTGATCCCTGATCCGATTTCTCCTGGCAAGACACCAAAAGGAATGTTACTAACATGGCTGAGATCCATGTGAAGACCTTACTGCTTCTTTTCATATTCTATTCTTTTGGTAACAATAGCTGTTTGCTTTCTCTTAGCCTTTTCTTCAGTTTGCCATATTCCACATCCTGGACACTCACATTGTCATCAATTGCAATACAGGCAGCCATTCCGGCACTCTGACCCAGAATCATAAAAACCGGCTCCATGCGGATTGATCCGTAGGCAACGTGCGTCGCGGAAAGGCAGACCGGCACAAGCAGATTGGCGCATTCCTCCCTTTTCGGAACGATCGATCGATAGGAAACAGGATAGGGCCCCGGGCAGGCTTGTCCAAAGCCGCCCTCGTTTCGTACTGTCTTTATCCCTTCTTCTTTCACAACCACGCGCTGGCAGAAGTGTGAGTCCATCCCGTATGATGCCAGACCGATGGGATCTTTTACCGTCCTTTTCGATTCACAATTCGCCTGTGTCATTACATATTCGGACACCATGCGACGGCCTTCCCTCACATAAAGCTGATGGGGCCAGTATCCCGTCTCCTGAAACTCACGTGGATCCAGACCGTAACTATTCACTCTGTTTCGCAGCGTTTTTGGAACCCGGTTATCGTTCGCCAGGAAGTACATAAGCCCCTGCTGATAGTTGACATGATCCTGAAAGATGTGCTCCCGCAATTGGTATAACTCGCGGAAGGACATCGCCAGCCCGCGCCGCGGCGAAGGGAGCTCCGTAAAAGATCCCTGCTCATATGTGCCGTCAGGCCAGCAATAATTGCCGCCGACATAATCAGAAGAGAAACTTCCTGCATTGTTGCTGTCACCATTCCTAACCTGGACCGGGCCATCGGTCATGGGAGCTGTTGTGTAATTGAGGGTCCATTGAATAAGGGGATCAGCGTTGAGAAAGCGGGCAAGCAGTGCGTATCGGTCTGAGTCATATCCATACGGTTTCGGAAACGGAATTTTTCCCTCTCTGTTCGAGAGGAACATCCGGAAATTGAAGGCCTGTACCTTGAAGTCTCCTTCCCCCGCCTTTCCAGGAGCTTCAAAGGCGATCTCAGGAAGCAGTCCCGATTCCGGATCACCCGTGTTCACGTAAGGACTCAGAGGCATTCTGCAGAACTGGTAAACATTCTTCCATGAGATCTTCTGCCATAGCCCACCCAAGGATTCTCCGTAGGCCCCGGCAGGTTCCCGGCCCACACGATAGGAGACATTAGCTGCGGCCATCAGGTCGCCCTCGTATGTTGCATCTATGAATACATCAGCCATAAAGCTTTCTCCTGTCTCCATGGTAATAGATATGATGCGGCCTTCTTTGATGACTATCGACTCCAGGCAATGTTCGAAAAAAACCGATGCTCCTGCCTCTTCAAGCATCCTCAGGAACAGCGATTCGGCTTCCGATGGACGAAAATCTCTGATGCTGCCGATTCGTGAATAATATTCCAAGGCCATTCCGCCGATGGATTTATTGTCACCCACGTCTGTGGCTGTCAAGCCGCCAGATGTCATTCCTCCCACGTGACGATTGAAGGAAAGCAACACGGCCTTTTTACCTTCGCGTGCGGCTTGCACCGCTGCCGTAACCCCGGCAGGTGTCCCCCCATAAACGGCAACATCACATTCGATCAACTTCGGCTTCCCGGGCTCCACTTGCCGGTAGTAACAGAGCTTGCTGGGGTCAGCCTGCGCCAAGAGGCAAACCTTACCAATAAATAATACAATAGCGAAGATTCCGGCTATTCGTTTAATATTCATTTGTGTCCGATTCAATCCAATTGAATTTTCTGAAACACCATCCCGTAATGACTTCCTGGGGGATTCTCTACAATCTTCTGCCCGTTCCAGTCTTTGGCAAAATTGCCCGAATAAAGCAACCACATCTGCTTTCCGTCTACACTGATAAATTTGGAGGGAATGTTCACAAAATAGGCCTGCTCACCAAAGTCTTTCAAATAAGTGATTATTTTCCAATCCCCGTCCAGTCGGTCCGATTCAAGGATGTAAGTATTCATTTTTGAAACCGTGTTCCCCCCATCGGTCACGCACATCAGGTACTTTTTAAGCGGTGCGTTATAAGTAATGGTGACACAACCCATATTGTTATTCCACTCTAACAATGGTTTAATCTCATCAAAATTATGTGTCCATATTGGTTTTCCCTTTTTGTCTTTACCGCTATAAAACTCGTATTTTGAGATATCGTTGATATTCTCGATGGAAGGAGTTACCCTCAAAAGATAAACCTGGTCACCGTTAATCCAGCTGTCGTTCCAGAACCTCCATTTTGTATCTGTTGTATCAGCACCATGTGCGATCATGTAGGCTTTACCATCGGGAGAATATTGCATATTCTTCCCAAAATCCACAAAGTGAGGAGCACCAATTTTTACCGGGTACCCATTTATTCCATTTTCCCCAAATAGCGGCTTGTCGGGCTTGTGAGGACCTTTGGTCCAGCTATGACCGTAGTCACTTGAATACCGAAATCCCACAAAAGGA
>QMPQ01000227.1 GCA_003648635.1 Bacteroidota bacterium
GGTCTGCCCGTTGAGCTGGCCGTAGAAAGTGCCAAAAAAATTACCAAGGAAGATATTGGAACAACAATCTCCATCGAGGAGTTCAATGCAGCCTGCCGCAAGGATGTAATGAAGTATACCAGTATGTGGGAAGAGCTTACCGATTCCATGGGATACTGGATCGATATGGATGATCCCTATATCACCTACGATAACAAGTACATCGAAACCGTATGGTATCTGCTGAAAGAACTTCACAAGAAGGACTTTCTTTACAAGGGTTATTCCATTCAGCCCTTCTCTCCGGCAGCTGGTACAGGGCTCAGTACCCATGAGCTGAATCAGCCGGGTTGCTACCGCGATGTAAAGGACACCACCGTTGTGGCACAGTTCAAGGTGATTCGGGACGAGCTTTCAGCTCCTCTTTTTGAGGGCCTCGATACCGATCTCTATATTATGGCATGGACCACTACTCCGTGGACCCTGCCCTCCAATACAGCACTCTCCGTTGGCGCAAAAATTGAATATGTGCTGGTGCGGACTTTTAATCCCTATACCGGAATACCTATCACCGTAGTGCTGGCCAAGGAGCTGATGGGACAATACTTCCCTGAAAATAATGCCGAACTGCCTTTGGATGAATATGAAGCAGGCAACAAGCATGTTCCCTATAAAGTAGTGAAGAGCTTGAAAGGAAAAGAACTGAAAGGTCTTTCTTATGAGCAGTTGCTGAACTGGGTGCATCCCGAAGGGAAGGCGTTCAAGGTTTTAACGGGCGACTTTGTTACCACAGAGGATGGTACCGGTATTGTACATACAGCACCCACTTTTGGTGCTGATGACTTCAGGGTGGCCATGGCCAATGATATATCAGCCCTAACCGTTGTAGATAAGGAAGGCAATACCCAGCCGCTGGTGGACAGGAAAGGACGATTTTTCAGATTGAAGGACCTGGATGAAGTTTTTATAAAGGAACATGTTAACCTGGAAACCTATGGTGCTTTCGAGGGCAAGTATGTAAAAAACGAATACGACGAGACCAAGGGTGAGAAAGATCCTACCATCGATGTGGATATCGCTGTGCAGTTAAAGCTGGATAATAAAGCCTTCCGTATTGAAAAGCATGTTCACAATTATCCACACTGCTGGCGTACCGATAAACCGGTCCTTTATTATCCGCTTGACAGCTGGTTCGTGCGTACAACAGCCATGAAGGAAAGGATGATGGAGCTGAATGATACCATCAACTGGAAACCTGCATCTACAGGGACAGGCCGTTTCGGTAAATGGCTGGAAAACCTGGTGGATTGGAACCTCTCGAGATCACGCTTCTGGGGAACCCCACTGCCCATCTGGGTGACAGAGGATAAAAAGGAACAAATCTGCATCGGCTCGGTAGCCGAGCTAAAACTGGAAGTTGAAAAATCGGTAACTGCTGGCTATATGAGCTCCAATCCACTGGCTGAATTTAGCGAAGGGGATAATTCGGAAAAGAACTACAATGTGTTTGACCTGCACCGACCCTTTGTAGATGACCTGGTATTGCTTAGCACAAGCGGACAAAAAATGTTTCGTGAACCAGTATTAATTGATGTATGGTTCGATTCGGGTTCAATGCCCTACGCACAATACCACTATCCTTTCGAAAATAAAGATGATTTTGACCAGCTATTCCCGGCCGATTTTATCGCAGAAGGGGTTGACCAGACACGTGGATGGTTCTTTACGCTTCATGCTATTGCCACCATGCTTTTTGACAGTGTCTCTTTTAAAAACATCATCTCCAACGGACTGGTGCTGGATAAAAGCGGGAACAAAATGTCGAAGCGGCTGGGTAATACGGTGGATCCTTTTGAAGCCATTGAAAAATATGGTTCAGATCCCCTGCGATGGTATATGATCACCAATGCGCAACCCTGGGATAATTTGAAATTTGATGCATCGGGTGTGGATGAGGTGAAACGAAAGTTTTTCGGGACCCTTTACAATACCTACTCTTTTTTCGCTCTCTATGCTAATGTGGATGGCTTTACCTACGAGGCCGGAGAGGTTCCGGTTAAGGAGCGACCCGAAATAGATCGTTGGGTCATCTCCCTGCTCAATACCCTGATAAAGGATGTGAAGTCTGAGTATGAAAATTATGAGCCTACCAGGGCGGCCAGGCTGATCCAGGATTTTGTTACAGAAAACCTGAGCAACTGGTATGTGCGTTTGAACAGGAAAAGATACTGGGGCGGAGCCTTTGATACCGATAAGCGGGCTGCATACCAGACCCTCTATACCTGCCTGGAGACAATCTCCATGCTGGCTGCGCCGGTGGCTCCCTTCTATATGGACAAACTGTTCAATGACCTGAACTGTGTTACCGGCCGTCATGATACAGAATCAGTACATCTTGGTTCCTTTCCTGAATACAATGAAGCACTGATTGATACTGCCCTGGAAAAACGGATGGACATAGCGCAAAAGCTAAGTTCCATGATCCTGGGTCTACGCCGGAAGGTGAATATTAAGGTGCGTCAGCCCCTGAATAAGATGATGCTTCCCATCTCTGATCCTGGTTTCAGGGAGCAGGTAGAAGCTGTGAAAATGCTCGTTCTCAATGAGGTCAATGTGAAAGGGATCGAATACATTACCGATACAGCAGGGATCCTGGTTAAACAGATTAAACCCAATTTTAAAACACTTGGCCCCAGGTTCGGTAAGTTAATGAAAGAGGTAAGTGGGGCAATCAACAGCCTGGATCAGGAACAAATTGCCGCCTTTGAAAAAGCACAGTCCTACGAAATTGAGGTAGGTGGAGAGCCGGCTCAGCTTTCTCTGGAAGATGTGGAGATTATATCAGAGGATATTCCCGGTTGGCTGGTGGCCAACGAAGGAGCAATTACCGTTGCCCTGGATATCAACATCACTGAGGAACTTCGGCAGGAGGGTGTAGCCCGGGAACTGGTCAACAGGATACAGAACATACGCAAGGAAAGCGGATTTGAAGTGACAGACAAAATAGAGGTATTGATAGAGAGGCATGATCTGATCACCGACGCCGTTAATACACATGGTTTATATATTGGAGCTCAAACACTTGCGCTTAATGTTTCTCTGGCAGACAGCATTGAAAACAATGGTGCCAGGCGCATTGATATTGACGAGAATGTTTACATAAATATCCGTGTGACAAGGTTATAAAACAAGATTGGGAATCATTAAAATATTGTATATTTAGCAAACTAAAGAAGAAATTATCATGGCTGAGAAGAACAGATATACTGATGCGGAGCTGGTGGAGTTCAAGGAGCTCATCCAGCAGAAACTTGATAAGGCCAGGGAAGACTACGAAATATTGAAATCGGCTATTACCCAGAGCGAAAGTAATGATACTCAGGATACTTCACCCACCTTCAAAGTGCTGGAGGAAGGAGCAGCAACCCTCTCCAAAGAGGAGGCTGGAAGGCTGGCTACCCGGCAGGCAAAATTTATCCAGCATTTGCAGGGAGCACAGGTGCGGATCGAAAACAAAACTTATGGCATCTGCCGAGAGACTGGCAAGTTGATCTCCAAGGAGCGCTTACGTGCAGTTCCCCATGCTACGCTCTCCATAGAGGCAAAATCGAGACAATAATCCTTTACGATTCTACAAGAACAGCAATGTCCATCACCAGGAAATCCATATTGATTATCCTGCTGATTCTTGTGGCCGATCAGGCCTTGAAGATTCTGATCAAGACCCACATGACTCTTTATCAGCAGATCCCCTTCTTCGGCAATTGGGGAATACTACATTTCGTGGAAAACAATGGGATGGCTTTCGGGATGGCCCTTCCCGGAAGTCTCGGGAAGATCCTGCTTACCTCCTTCCGGATTTTGGCTGTAGTTGCAATCGGTCTCTACCTGCGACATCTGATTCGTCTCAAAGCGCATACTGGTTTGATTATCTCGCTGTCCATGGTCATGGCAGGAGCCTTTGGAAATATTATTGATTCTGTTTTTTACGGTTTAATTTTCAGCAGCAGCAGCCCGGTACAGGCTGCAACCATGTTCCCAGAAGGTGGTGGCTACGCTTCACTGATGCAGGGCAAGGTGGTTGATATGTTTTATTTCCCCCTTATCAAGGGCAACTATCCCGATTGGTTTCGTGGTGGATCCAGTTTTATCTTTTTCCGACCAGTATTTAATATTGCCGATTCAAGCATCTCAGTGGCGGTGGCCATTATCCTGTTTAACCAGAGAAGGTTTTTCAGGCATGTGGAGAGCAAGCCCGAGACTACTTGATTGCAGCCGACGCAAACACTTCTGCTGAACCCGCGCCGCAACTTATAATCGTTTTCATTCCTACATCAACCGGTGCTGTGGTCCTGGTTACCCGGCCTTTCTGTAGATGATAGATATTTCCCGAGGTGGGATTTGGACCCGTAGGGACAAATACGGAAATAATATCCCCCTGATCATCCGTGATAAATCCTGTCATCAAAGCCCCTGTATTAAAGATATCCACCAGCACCACCTCTTTAAAAAATGAGCGGTTCTTGCCGAAAAACTGCTGCACCGTCTCTTTGGCCAGTTTATATCCGGGAATTTTCAGAAAATAACGATCCTCGGCTTTATTCAGGAACCTGGATAACCTGGTGCGGATCATCAATCCGATGATAAAAAACAGAAGTAAAATAGCTATAACGGAAAGCACATAGAGTGCTAATTTAAAGTAAGGATTGGGATCCGGATCCTGCAAAATTCTTTCCACCAGCGGAGTAAGGATTCGACCAATCATGTTGATCATCCATCTGAATAAGAGGATAATCAGGGTAAGCGGGGCCAGGGCCACCACACCCCCGATAAGGGTAGTGCGAAGAAATTTCCGAAAACGTTTAAAGATATTTACTTGCATGGCATGAAAGTGTTATATTCAATACAAATTTAACAGAGAAATGAGAACCCTGACCATAGTCCTCTTTATAATATTTCTAACGCCCATCTTAAAGGCACAGAAAAATGGCAGCAACATACCCTTACATTATGTGGGTCACCGGGGAGCCTCCTACCTGGCTCCTGAAAACACCCTGGCCTCTATCAAACTCGCATGGGAGCTTGGGGCCGATGGTGCAGAATGCGATGTAATGCTGACTTCCGATCAGAAGGTGGTTCTGTTCCATGACAAGAACAGCAAAAACCTCACCGGTGAAAACTATACCATCAATGAGGCCTCCTGGGATCAACTGAAATCCCTGGTGATTATTCCAAGGGAGACCAATCGTCCGGAATATGCCCATGAAACCATCCCCTTGCTGGAGGAAGTATTGGCCGTCATCCCCGCCGATCGCATGCTGGTTATTGAAATTAAAACCGGCCCGGAAATCCTTCCCCATCTTCAAAAGGTAATTGCACAACATTGGAAGAGCGGACAAATTAGCTTTATTGCTTTCGATTTTGAAACCATTAAACAGGCCAAGGAGCTTTACCCGGAGGTTCCCTGCTACTACCTTTCCAGTTTTAAATCTGGTATCAATAAACATCTTGACGCTTGTGTTGAGAGCAGTCTCGATGGAGTGGACCTGCGGCACAATATCATCGACCGGGAATTGGTAGAGCGTTGCCATGCCTTGGGACTGGATGTTTGGAGCTGGACTGTCAATGATACTGACACTGCCCTGAAAATGCAAGATCTGGGGGTAAGTGCTGTCACTACCGATCGGCCGGCCTGGTTAAAAAGTAAATTACAGGCAAAGAATTAGACCAAAGCTACCCAAGATTTGTTTACTTTACGCTTTCTTGAAAATTTACGCATAATGAAAAATATATTGCTTCTTTTACTGGCCCTTCTTACACTGGCCTGCACTTCCTCTGTTAATAGTCAACCCGAAACAGAAAAGCCCACCAATATTATATTCCTTATTGGTGATGGAATGGGACTCTCAGCAGTCTCCACC
>QMPQ01000228.1 GCA_003648635.1 Bacteroidota bacterium
AGGGCATAGATCTGCTGGATGTAGGGGAACTCGATCCGAGGCGTGTTGCGGGTCCAGTCAGCCCCATTGGAAACCAGCAAGAGGGGGCGCGGAGCACAAAGGGCAGCGATCTCCACATTGTTGGTCTGATGGTGTTCGCTCTTATGGACCGGCATACCGCTTTCGCAGACGCATCCCCCGAAAAAATGGGCCGATACCTGCACCACGGGAGCCGATACGGTGATTCGGTCATCCAGAGCCGTTAGCATAAAAGTCTGGGTACCCCCTCCCGATCCACCAGTCATCCCGATTCGTTCCGGATCCACATCAGGCCTGGAAAGCAGGTACTCCAGTACCCGCCTGCTGTTATAGGTCTGCAGCAGCAAAGCAATGGGCATCTTGTGATTGACTTGCTGCGACTCCCCATAGCCCACCATATCGTAGGCAAAGACAATGGCTCCCATGCGTGCCAGGGCTGCACTTCGTATTTGCACATCGTCTGTAAACCGTTTGTCAGCAGCATGTCCGTGTGGACAGAGCACTGCAGCATTCTTTTTTTCAGCTTGAAGGGGGGTATAGAGGTTCCCGGTGATCCAGAAACCGGGGAAGCTTTCAATGGCAATGTTCTCCACTACATAGCCATCCATCTCTTTGCGACTGTGAATTATCGGGTGGAACTGTCCCTCAATCACCGGCATCTTCTCCAGCTGCATTCCATCCATGATTCCCTGTCTGATCATATCGGCACGCTTTTTCCACGAATCCAGGTCATTCCAGCTGGAACGGAACTCCTTCATCTCCAGGTTGGCTTCATCTTCGGTCCAGTGCCCTCCCACACATAGCATGGATTCCTGGCCGATAGCCGGGGAGAGAACCAGGAGAAGGAGAAGCGAAAAGAGTGGCTTAAAGGGTTTACGGGGTAACAACATGATAGTAGTGTTTTAATAAGTTATAGCGCATAGAACATCAGAAACCCCATGGCGAAATTAAATCCGGCATGGGTGAGGATGGCTCCCAGTATACTTCCGCTCTCCTTTCTGACACGGTTGAACACCATGCAGGTAAAAAACATGGCGGTAAGCCACAACAGAGCGGGAAGGGGGAGCAGGATCCAGGCTCCGGCCGCATAAATAATTCCGAAATGGACCAGGTGGGTGAGGGCGAATGCAGCACTGTCTATATATGAGGCTCTCTTATCGCCCAGTTGCCCCCTGAAAGCCTGGTGTACCACACCGCGGTAGAAGAGCTCCTCGCCAATGGGGCTAAAAGTCATCATAATAGCCAGGTAGATCAGAAAGTAAATCATCGAACTATCCCCCGAGGTAGTCGTAGAAGCAATATAGACAAAGGGATTTGAAATCTCCAATCCAAAGATGAGCCTGTTTATGAAAAAGAGTAAGAGGCACATACCGCAACCCAGAAGGAATCCCCATAATAACCAGAGGGGCTGAGAGCTCTTGCGCATACCCATCTCCCGCCTGCCCGCTTTTCTCAGGAAAAGCAAAGGGGTAAAAAACATAAGAGTGAATATGATGGAAACCCACTGCGTTTGACCTGTTACATTGGCATTCATTACCAGGAGGACCCTGGGAATCCCAAACAGAAATATCAGGAACAGTCCCAATAGCCATTTGTTGGGGAACAGGCGGTCCCAAAGTCTACGGTATAATGAAAGTGCTTGCATGCACTGAAGATAAGTAAAATGGAGACTATTCTGACTTCTTGCCTTCCTGGATAAGCACATGAAGTGGCATGACAAAATCAATGTCTGCATCCTTTAGTGCTTTTTGCACCTGCTGATTTACCAGGCTTTTGCAATCCAGGATATTACCCGATGCCCAGTAGTACAGGGCAAAATCCAATTCTCTGTCCTTGATGCCATTAAAATAGGACTTGGCTTCGGGATCTTTCAGGACAAACTCCACTTTGTATGCAGCTTCCTTCATGATTTTTAATACCAGGTCGGTATCTGCTTCCAGATGTGTATTTACAGTCAGAATCATACGCCGGGAATATTTGGCAAGTGTCCAGTTGATCACCCTGTTGCTGATCAGTTCGGCGTTGGGGACGATCACTTCCGAGCCATCGTACTGTTTGATCACACTGGCACGGATTCCAATTCTTTGCACGACCCCTTCATGACCCGCCACGATTATAATATCACCCACGGTAACAGGTCGCTCAAAAGCAAGGATCAGTCCGGAAATGAAATTATTCACAATATTCTGAAGCCCGAAGCCGATACCAACCCCCAGTGCGCCTGCCAGCAGGCCCAGGTTCTGCATGCTAAAACCCGCAGCAGACAAGGCCAGCATAAATCCAAGAGTAATTAAGAAATACTGCGTAAGGGAAGAGACGGCTTTTGGAACGCCGCGGGGAAGTTTCAGTCGCCCAAAAAGCTCAACTTCCAGTAGGTTTCGAATTATAAAAGAAACGAGCCATGACAGGTAGATCACAAGAACAAAACTAAAAACACCCCGAATGCTTAAAGTAACCGATCCAAACTCGTATCCAAGGTCAAGCACTTTGTTCACCCCTGTTAGAAAAGGATCCCAGAGATAAAAAAAACGCAGGGTGTAGATTGTCCATAAGATAACTACCCCAATCCTCAGGTAGCGGAAGAGCCATTTGTATAAGCCCATTTTGTTGTCTTTTAAGATCAGCGATTTATCTGCCGATCTTGTTCTGAAGAACAGGTGAATGACAGCTGTTAGACTGAAAAACCCAGTAGCCAGAAGCAAAAGCAGGATCAGGGACAATAAAATAGCTTCATTTACCAGATTGGCGTAGTTCCAGTAGCCCATTATATTCGCTATAACAGCCAAAAGGGTAAGCAAAAAATAGAAGGGCTGAATCGTATTTAGGAGCTTATAGAAGAAATGTTCTTTATTCTCCCCGGGCAGGCGCTTTTTAACAATTAAAAAGTAAATGTGAAAAGAGAATAGTGCAATGGACTCCAGCAGGCTGGAGAAACGCAGATACACAGCACCTGTCTGAAGGTAATCATTCAGAATATTATACAAAAGAATGCCAAAAAGGTATAGTAGAATAAAGCGAATGGCTTTGAAGGTAATTAGCCGGAAAATGGGAAGGAAAGGGAGGATAAATAGAATAATAAATACCTCTTTCAGGAATACCGGGCGCTCCGGTAGCCACCACAAAGCAAGTAACATCGTGAAAATAAAGGCTGTTGCCACCGGTTTTGTCAGTAATTTTTCACGATGCCATTCGGTCTGGCCCGCATCAGATTCAAGAGGCGTGTGTACCCTTTTCAGGAATATAAATCCTATTAGTAATCCAAAAAAGGAAAGCATCAGTACAAGCAAGGTGGGCCATTCCTTCCCCAGGTAGACTTTTGAATCCTGAATTCCCATATTTAGGAGAAAGGTCCTGTCTCTTTGAATATATAGCGAGTCGGGACTTCTTTTTATGTTGAAAATGGATACATCTTTGGTCAGCAGGGATTTGCCCAACTCCACCTTTTGCAACTCCGCTATTTCATGCAAATAGGATTCAATAACCAGATTGAGGTCAGTCACCCGATTCTGTAATGCAAGGGAGCTGTTCAGACTATCGCTCAGAATATTGCGGGCCGAGTCAATATACTGATGGATGCCGGTGATCCTTGAAAGAATGTCTTCGCTGAGTAATGCCGGATTGGTTTCCTTCAGTGTTAAGTCCCACCTGGATTTTGCACTTTCAAAATCAGTGCCTATAAGCGCCCCATTGGCTAAATAGGCATAAAGATTCTCTTGCAAGGGATCGGCAATAGACTCAATCCTTCTCCATCTGAGAATCAGGCTATTATAATAGGAATACTCCATTCTGGAGCCCAGTATTTGATCCGATAACTCAGCCAGTTGTGCCACCCCTATTTCAAGCGAATCAATCTGTGGGACCATCTTGGAGCTGGTCGAAACCTGCACCTCTTCCACCAGCAGGTCGCGTGTATGTTGCATGTCTCTGGCAACTGTAGTGGCAATGTCGGCCAGTGGAACGGCGGTAATTCCAAGACTGTCGTTCTGGGCATAGAGACTGTTTCCCGGTCCGCAGACCTGAACGATAATTAAGAGCAAAAAAATTACAGGAATCTTTAGGGGAGCTATTCCTGATTTCCCCGGGTGAGTAGAAAGAGGGTTCATGAAGTTAAAGATAGGGAACCATAAGTTTTAATTCAAGTTTAATCTGATGGGAGCTGAACAAAGTAACTGCAAGTCTTGTTTCTCCTGGCAGTCACCCAGAATTTCCCGGGCTGACACATGCTTAATCAAAGCTTAATTGATGAGGAACATCTTGTAGTATTCATCCTGACATTGTATTTCCTGCCTTCCATTTCCCATGCCCAGGATCTGGAAAAAACAGATAGTATTTACAGTCTTCTATTGATCGCACCCGGGGATACCAATCTGATCAATTCTCTGAATAGCAGCATTGACAATCTCTCTTATAGCCATCCGGATACTGCTTTACACTATGCCAGAGAACTGGATAGTATCTCCCAGCTGAGTGGCTATGCCCACGGCTCAGTCATGGCACTGAACCTGCAGGGAGTTTGTTACGAACTATCCGGGGACATTCAAAAGGCCATAGAAACTTATCTCCAGGCTGCAAGGCTTTCACAGGAGCATGGACTGCAAAATACCTTGAGTAATGTATATAATAACCTGGGGATTGCATATTCATATCTGGGTGCATTTGAGACATCACTTGACTACCATTATAAATCACTTGAACTGGCTGATGCACTTAAGGATTCGGCAAAAATCTCGGTGAACTTCAATAACATTGGTCTGAGATATAGTCACCTGAACCAGGAAGACAGGGCCATTGAAAACTATAAAAGAGCCCTGAAACTTAACCTTCAGAGGCATAGGTACCGGCCGGTAAGCTCCAATTATTTAAACCTGGGACGTGCCTATGTGATTAAAGAGCGATATGACTCTGCCGTTTACTATTATTATAAGGCCATGCATATCTTTGAGAGCCATTTCCCAAACAGCATGGACAAATCCTTGGTAACAAATGGATTGGCCTACATCTATATCCATCTTGATAACATGGATTCGGCTCGTCATTATTTAAAACAAGGCCGGGAAATTGCCGAACGGACCAATGATTTCTATGGAAAGCTGGAGGCTTTATCGCTGGAAGGTCAAATACATCAAACGGAAGGAGATTTTAAGCCAGCTAGGAAGACCTTCTTACAGGCCCTTGATATGGCGATGGAGGCCGAGTTATACACCAACGAGATGGATATTCATCGCGCACTCGCGGAGATAAGCCATGAGATGGGGGATAATGATAAGGCCTACGGATATTTTCTGCGCTACAATGTATTAAAGGACTCCATATTCAATGTGAAGAAAATCAATGAGATAGCCAATATAGAGTTCGCCTACCAGGTGGACAAACAGGCCCGTCAGGATTCCCTGTACCAGGTGAAGGCCGAGATACTCAGGATTGAACAGGAGAAAGAGGCTAAATATCTTTCAGATAGGAAAAACACCTTGGAATTCAGCGGCATAGCCTTATTTGTTCTCATCATCTTCCTGATCATCCTGATGAACAGACAACTCAAGCTGGACGATAAAGTATTGAATCTGCTGATTTTTATTTTCTTTCTTATCTTATTTGAAGCCTCACTGGTGGCCTTTGATCCCTTGATTGATCATTTGAGCCAGGGAGAGGTTCTTATCAAAGTTGTATTTAACAGTGGCTTTGCCTTTGTGATTTTTACAGCCCACCACTTCCTGGAGGGACGGATGAAGAGTCTGATCCGAAAAAAGTGATCACCCTTACTCATCTAACTGCCGTCGTGTATTGCCATCCAGTTTCCGGCAGGATCTCTGAACCAGGCTGATTTAGTTGGTCCCTGTACAGCAATCCCTTTTTCATTGGTTCCATCAACCTGG
>QMPQ01000229.1 GCA_003648635.1 Bacteroidota bacterium
CATTTTACACAGGTGGGATATTCAGTTCCTTTCGGGTCGGTCCGATAAGCATGATCACTTTCCAGATAAGTCTCATAGATCCCCTTATGACAGGTGCCACAAGTCTCCTGAACATTGGCCGGGTGTACAGAGGAGCGTTCATCGTCCATTTTGAGCTCCATGTGTGAAGTATGGCAGTCGGTACAAACTGCACTTACAGTCAGCCCTTTTCCTGTAAGTCCCATTCCATGTACACTGGAGGAGTAATCAGACAAGGCATTGTTTTCATGAAGTCCTTCGACCTTGGATGCTAAGCCATCCTCGCGATGACAATCCCCGCAAAGTTGTGGAATTGCCATTCTGTAAACCGGGGAGGTATCATCGTATTTCGATTTGGTAGCATGTGTTCCGTGACAATCAGTGCAGTAGGGTGCATCTGTATCATTATTATAATGTGCTGTGCCATGACCGCTTTCAAAATACATATCGAATACTTCGGCATGGCAGGAAGAGCAATCCACAGGCTGATTGGTGGAACAAGGCCGTTCCAGGTGTTCGGTGACTGCGGTATGACACTCCGTACATTGGATGTTCTTGTGCACTGAATTGGGGAGTTCGGTATTATCCCTGAAAAGGGAGATTGTATCAGCTCCGACTATCTTGTGCAGATTTTCATCCTTGTGGCACTTCATGCAGGCTTGGTCAGAGATTCTTGCCTGAATTTTGGGTACATCCACAATATGAGGTGGGTGGCAAGACGAACATGCTGGTATAATGGAGGGATTCTTTTCCCACAATTCACCCTTGATGACTTTCTTGTGAGCTTCCTCAATTCGAGTATGACACTTCATACAGGTTCCTGCAATCCTGTTGGTTGAAATAGATGAATTGGGACTGGTATGTGGAAGCACCAGGTGGTTGCCATGGCAGTCATTACAGGTGGCAGTAACCACCAATCCTGATTCAAACAAGCCCCTGCCATGGATACCCTGGGTATAGTTCTCGACAATATTGTGCTCGGAGACATCATAAACCCTGGCCACTACTTCACCTTCCTTGTGGCATCTGCCGCACAGGTAGGGGATATTCATTTTATAGGTACGCGATTCTGTATTGCTGTTGTGTAGAACATCGTGGTGGCCATGGCACTCTTTGCAGCTGGGTGCGTGTGGATCATTTCCTAACAAGGCCTGCCCATGGACCCCTCTCACGTTATCGGTCATCTCCCTGGTGTGGCAGTTTCCACAATTGACCGGTTTAAGATCATCGGCATGTGGAAATCCTTCATCGGCCGCATCGGCATGGCAGGATAGACAGGTGTTGCTGTGGTGAACCGAATGTGCAAATATGGATGTATCCACAAACATGGATACGGTCCTTCCATTAAGCATTCCTGTCAGCTCTCTATCCTCATGGCACATCATACAATCCTCGTCGGCTTGTGCGTGGATTAGGCTGGTAAATGATGTAATAAACAGGAACAGAAAGAGCCAAATTGTAATAGCTCTTCCGGGGGAAAACAAGTGCTTATAGGTCATTATTCAGAGGCTTAGTTACAGGAAGGTAAAATAGTGATTATTGCATAGTTATACACCCAATACGAGCGTATTGGGTGTAATTTATATCTAATCTGAATATAGCTTAGCTCCCTATTCGTGCTCCTCGTGGTACCCGTTTATCATGCTCTTAAAAAGGGTTCCTGGTTTATCTCCCAGGGTACAGGTATAGAGGTGAATTACAAGGAAAATGGAAAGAACAAAGCCAACAATGATATGCAGGGTATCATAAAATAGAAGTCCGCTGATCTTAAAGATGCTATTGGATATTTTCTCCGGGAACATGAGTGCAATCCCGGAAATAATCAGCAAAGGCATACCAAAATACATAGCAAATACATAGGATACCTTTTGCAGGGGATTGAATTTCTGTTTCTTGGTGATGGGGAAAGGATGTGGCCCACCTTTAAAAATTCCGATGGCATAGAAAAGAAATTGTTTCCAGAGTTTGGGCCAAAGGTTTTTTCTCCACTTTCGGTAATACATGCCATTTCCTGTAAACATATTGCCAATGACAAAAACACCGAAATTAAAGCTCAGAATAATGGCACATACATTATGTATCCCTACGGACACCTGAAAAGGGATCAGGCTATGTTCCGCTGAGGCAAAATGGAGACTGATTCCGGTAAATAATAATGCAAGGAAGGTCAGAGCATTGATGACATGCCAGAGACGGATCCAAACGGGATAGAGGTATAATCTTTTATTTGCCATGTCAGCTTTTTTTCTGTTTTCTAATACGCAGATAAGTATGGAACACGATCACAAGTAAGGTCAATCCGAACACAAGCAAACTGAGCCGGTTGAGCCACACATTTTGATTTGCACCAATCACGTAGGAATTATTAATCATGATTGAATTCACGAATCCGCCCTTTCTTTCTTCCAGGCTTTGAAACTTATAGAGAGTGTGCAAAAGCCTGGTATCCTTTGAATGACATTCGGTACATCGCTGAACTGCTTCTGTTTTGGGCAGGATCTTATGCGCGATCAAGATCGAGTCATTAATTTCAGTGTGGCACTCTATGCACCTCACTTTCGCAAAATGAGCTGTCTGGTTGGGCAGCCAGTCGTGACTCTCAACAACCACAATCTCTTCCCTCTCGGTTTTCTGGGCGAATCGATCGTAATCGGCATGACAGCGCAGGCACATGTTGTTATCAAACAGTATGGCCTCTTCAAGATCATCGGCATTCCTCATGAATGCTTTGTATGAATGCGGATCGTGGCAGCTCCAGCAGGTAAAATCAGCTATGTTGTGGATGCTTTCGGAGAACTCCTTCTCTATTTCCTCAAAATGGTACTGGGCATAGGTTTCATCATAGCCATGGCAATCCATGCAAAGGAAGTTCTCTTCAAACCTTAAATCCATGGTATGCGGAAAAGTCATAAAATCATAGGAGTGACAGTCGGTACAACTGAATGACTTATGTACCGATGTGTAATACTTGTCACGATCGACGATTTTACAGGGTGCCATTCTCTTGGTGGCCGATCTGTCGTTTTCGACATCCTCAAGAAGATACTTTATTTCACCATGGCACTTGAAGCAGCCTTCGTTGTCTTCAACGTAGTCGTTCACCTCGAAATAAGAGGGTTTAAGTTTCAAGGTATCATCCGGCTGTGCAATAAGGGTGGATGCTATGGCCAGAAGGAGAATTGAAAATAACTTTGTTGGTTTTTTCATTAGTTTTAGAACCTTATGGTAATGTTAAATCCAAAGCGAAAATCACCATCCCAGGGATTGTTGCTGTTAAAAGCAATATTTTGATTCCTGACAATGTAGTCATAGTTGGAAGCGAAAACCCTGAATGAGTGGGTGCTGGTTCCGATTTCCACCCCAAAGGCCAGGTTCGGATATACATCCGTTTCTGTATCAATCAGGGGCTGTTCATATTCAAGAATGATGGAAGAAAAGCCCAGAACCTGAAAACGTCCGCCAAAGTTAATGGAAGCATTGGAATTGCTGTATCCTTCCGGTACCGCATTGAACCAGACAAAGGTTGGAACTACCTGGAAACTGACTTTGTCCCCGATTCTGCTGGAAATGATAAGTTCATTCAGGTAGGACATGCGGTAGGCAAACTGGTAATCCTCTTCGGGACCGAAGTATTTGCTATCGCGTGCGTCCAGAACAGCGTTTCCATGGTAAGAAAGCGAAATTGGCATCTTGCTTGTCTGGGTCAGGATGGCATATTTCCACTCCAGGTCCTGGAGCATATTTTTACGGGTGGTTCCAAAACCCACCATAATCTTATCGCTTATCCCGTAAGACAATCCGATACGTGTGTTGGCAGATCCATAGATTCCGAAAATGTCTTTGATCTCTTTGATCTCTGAGAAGCGGTGCTGGATTTCCAACATAAATTGTCCTTTGTATGGACTTGCAGTAGTCTGGGCGTCCACAAGAGTCAGAGTCTCAAAAGCAGGCATTACGGGTGCCGCCTCATCCTGGGCAAATAACTGGCCCGTGGATAAAAAAGCAAGAATGCAAGCAGCGGTAGTCAGTAAAGTATTTCGTTTCATAGCAATTGGTTATTTTTTAATATTAGTTGTCCTCGGCTCCTTCGTCAATCCAGCCAAGGATGGTTAATACTTCATCTTCAGTGACCCGATCAGCATGGGATCCTATAAGAGTCTCATAAAGTTTACTCGAGCAGGGGAAATCAGTGTCCACATACCCGCCATCGATCAACTCATCATAGGACCAGTCGGGTCTCAGGTCAGGAGACTGCCCGCCACTATGACACATGACACAGCTCGCATCAAATATGGGTTGAACATCTCCAGAGTAACTCACATTGGTCGGAAGATCCTCCGGACAAGGTGGTTTAGGAATCTCATATTTTGTACAAGCTGCCAGAATCACTATCAAGGATCCGGTCAGTAGCATTATCCATCTTCTCATATCAATATTATTTTATATTTCAGCGGTGCTTTTGCTGCCTTTGAAGTGCGAAAGATAAGGGTTCTGTAAGATTGTTAAAAAGAAATACAAGGCAGATATAATAAGTTTTTTATGGGGATAGATCATCTAAATGACTGACCTGAGTCAGTCATTATTTTTCTGTATATTGTGCCAATTGTGAAAAAGTCTATTTAGGAGGATGAAAACAGACAAGTTATGTATCAGATGTGAGAATTGCAATAAGAGATCACCGCTGTTTGCTTCTCTTACAGATGATGAGCTAAAATTGCTCAATGATGACCGTCATTCTGTTTTGTTTCATGAAGGTGAAGTCATCCTGAAGCAGGGCACCAGGGCAGATTATCTGGTTTCTATTGTAGAAGGATTTGCAAAGATGTACATTGAGGGGATTCAGAACAGGAACCTGATCCTTGATTTCGTAAAGCCCTGGAAATTGATGGGCGGTCCCAGTGGAATGGTAAAAGAAAAACACAGGTACAGTGTAATGGCCATTCAGGAAACCCTTGTTTGTTTTATTGACATGGACAATTTGAAGAAGGTACTGGCATCCAATAGTGAATTTTCAGCGCAGTTTTTGATTTATTGTTCCAGGAACTACCAGGCTGCTTTAGATCGTTTAGTAGGTATTAGCCAGAAGCAGATGCACGGAAGAGTGGCTGATGCAATGATTTACCTGAGTGAGGATATTTATAACAGTCAGACCATTGGCGAGGAGATATCCAGGCAGGATATCTCCGAATATACGGCCATGTCAAAGGACAGTGCGATTCGTGTGCTAAAAGAGTTTGAGAGGGATCAGATAGTCAGCCTTCACGGTCGCCAGATCGAGGTACTGGATTCCGGAAAGCTGCATGACATTGCTGACAAAGGTTAATCTAATCTTAGTAGGTCAAGGTCCTGAAAATCGTAAGAGAAATCGATATCTGGTGAAATTCCTTTCATTCTGATACCTTGGGCTCTTCCCTCTTCATCCAGTCTGAAAATGGCAAAGGCATCCGCATCCAATTCACGATCTTCCCATTTAATAACAAAGGCATTGGCTTTGTAGTAATACATGGGGCCCGTTAGGGCCGGCGAACGAAGGGAGGAGAACCAGAGTTGATCGCCCTGCAGAGAGATTCTGATTTTCCCGAACCAGCTGTCCTTAAAGATGCCTGTGTAGTCATCCGGATTGATATGGTCGTTGCTGGCAGCTTCAACCGTTTGCCAGATACGATCCACTTCAGCTTTAGCACCACCTGCCCTGGCCTGGTAAGATGCCAGGTAGC
Organism: Bacteroidota bacterium; assembly: GCA_003648635.1. GTDB lineage: Bacteria > Bacteroidota > Bacteroidia > Bacteroidales. The sequence goes on from QMPQ01000229.1 coordinate 5,736, forward strand.
GGTCGGTCCATCCATGGTCGTCCAGTCCCAGGTAACTATCCACAATGCTTTGTGAAACGGCACTGAAAA
>QMPQ01000230.1 GCA_003648635.1 Bacteroidota bacterium
AGAATCGCTGAAGCTTATCAGAGAGGATGTTTTTCTTTCCGTTTTTGAGGGGGTGCCACAGTTCGAGCTTCCTTCCTCAGATATAGATCGGAACGTACTGGAACTCCTTGCTGTGGATACGACTGTTTTCAGCTCCAAGGGAGAGGCAAGGCGCATGGTTTCCGGGGGAGGAGTAAGCATTAACAAACAGAAGCTAAGCGGACCCGAACAGCACATCACCAGCGATGATTTTATCAATAATAAGTATCTGCTGGTTCAGAAAGGAAAAAAGAATTACTACCTAATAAGGGTCAAAAAACAATAATAAGCATTGATATGGAAAACGCGAAACAAACAGGCTATAACTTCTCTTCTGTAGATCTTTTGATCTATATCTGGAAGAAGCGTGCTATCCTGATCGGGGTGGGCTTGATTGCTGGTATAGCCTCTATAATTATTTCAATGCTGATTACACCCATGTTCCAGTCCTCAGTTATTATGTTTCCCGCATCCAATGCATCCATCTCTAAGGACCTGCTTTCTCAGAACTATTCGGGGCGACAGAATGTGCATGGTTTCGGGGAGGAGCAGGAAGCTGAGCAGCTGCTACAGATTCTGAGTTCTGAACCCATAAGAGCGCGGATTATTGAGAAGTACAAGCTGATGGAGCACTACGATATTGAGGTAAGTGAAAAATATCCCTTAACCCGGCTTTACGGAGTGTATAATTCCAACATCAATTTTCGTCTCACGGAATTTATGTCAGTGGAAGTTTCAGTGATGGACCAGGATCCGGAGTACGCAGCTAATATCGCCAATGATATTTCCGCACTTGTGGATACCGTATTCAACAGCATGAAGAAAGAGCGCGCCCGGGAAGCTTTCCGTCTGGTGGAGCGGGAGTACCTGGAGGCTGAACAAAAACTCAGTACATTAAGGGACTCCTTGGTTTTTTTGAGTGCTCAGGTTTCTGAAAATTTGAAGACAAGTGGGGATCCTACCTCTAATTTGATTAAGGCTATTTCAGAGAACGGAGCCCTCTATATTACCATGATGAATATGGTCCGCTACGAAACAGCCCTGGTTACCGATTTAAGCCTCAAATACAAAGAGGCCAGGCTTGAATCCGAACAGAACTTACCCCATAAATTTGTGGTAGAACAGGCCTATCCATCTGAAAAAAAGGCCTATCCAAAGAAATCGTTGATTGTTATTGTATCTACCTTTACTTCCCTCTTGTTTGCAATGATTGTGCTGATTATCATTGATAGCATCAGGGCCAGGGTGGCCATTCAGGAAGAGAAATGATAGACGGAATCCAGTCCAGGTATCCCAACGCTCTTCTTTGGGGGATCCTGATCTCTTTTATTGCATTGAGCAGCATTATGCTTGCCTTTGAGATCTTCTATGTCCCCGTGGTTCCTGTCGTTTTGTTTTTCCTGGCACTTGCCATTGTTGCCGCGGATAAATACCTGCTGGTCATTGTCTTTTTTGTGCCTGTATCAGTACCCCTTAGTAGGCTTGTGGAGGGCCTGTCCATCGATATGCACCTTCCTACAGAACCTTTATTGGCTGGATTGCTGCTTCTTTACATGATCAAGTACCTGATGAAAGACAGGATCGATCTGAAGGTACTCCGGCATCCTGTTACCCTTGCCATTTATTTTCACCTGAGCTGGTTGTTTATCACCTGTCTTACCAGCACCGACCCACTGGTTTCCTTTAAGATGCTTGCTTCAAGGCTCTGGTTTATCGTGGGATTTTACTTGCTGGCTACCCAGCTATTCCGCCAGGAGAAGCGCATGCATACCTATGTATGGCTGTTTGTAGCAGCCTTTACCGGAGTGATTATTTACGCTATTGTCAGGCATATACCCTACGGACTCGATAACCAGGTTATGGCCCATCGAGTTGCCAGTCCCTTCTACAAGGACCATACTTCCTATGGAGCAAGCCTTGGCTTTCTTCTGCCCGTACTGGTAGCACTCTTCCTGTTTATTAAACGGGAGGATATGAATACCAAGTTTCTGATGGGGCTCTTGATCCTGCTGTTTGTTTTTGCCACTGTGATCTCATATACCAGGGCTACCTGGGTGAGTATCCTGGCCTCGGTGGGTTTCTGGGCCATTCTTAAGCTAAAAATCCGCTTTGAGATTGTACTGGTGGGTGCCGCCATCCTGGTGGGACTTTTCTTTTCAGTTCGGACTGAGATGATGGTTAAGCTGGAGCAAAACCGGGTAGAATCTTCGGGGGAATTATCTGAACATGTCCAATCCATCTCCAATATCTCAACCGACCAGTCCAACCTTGAAAGACTTAATCGGTGGAGCTGTGCCTTGCGGATGTGGCAGGATAAACCTTTTTTTGGTTTTGGCCCGGGAACCTATCAGTTTGAATACGGCCGCTACCAGCGTTCCTATGAGAAAACACGGATCAGTACCGATTTTGGCACCATGGGTACTGCACACAGTGAGTATTTTGGGCCACTGGCAGAAACGGGTGTTTTTGGACTGCTTAGTATTTTACTGGTATTTGGAACTACGCTTTATACCGGTATCAGGGTTTACTTCACATCGAAGAAACGCAGTATCAGGATATTCTCGCTGGCCGTACTGGTGGGACTGGTATCCTATTATTTGCACGGATTGCTGAATAATTTCCTGGATACAGATAAAATTTCGGTTCTGTTCTGGGGATTTACCGCCATGTTGGTGGCCATGGACATCTATCACCGCGATCGGCCCGAAGAGGATGTGGAAGTTGCCTAAGAGAATCCCTTCGCTCCCGGAAATTGAGCTCCAATGATGGAGATATCATCAAAGATTGCCGCGGAGCCCTCCATGATTTTTTGATTTTCAATAATGGTCTGGATATTCTCTTCCAGTGGATTGTTATTGGTAAGCTCCTTTTCCAGGTTTTCTGTTCCAAATTCAATGCCTGAATCCTGAATGACCTCCACCAGGCCATCTGTATAGCAGAATAGTTTGGCGGGCTCTTCCAGGGTGATTACGGCCTCGTTTAAAAAGGGAAGATCATCCAGCATTCCCATCCCCACACAACCACTGGAAAGTGGGGTTAGTTTTTTTGACCCGGGCTCATAGAGCAGGGGCGGGTTGTGCCCTGCATTTACGTACTTTAATTCTCTTGTCTTGTAGTGATACCTGGCTATAAAAAGCGTGATGAATTTTTCTCCTTTGGCACTGTTCATCACAGTTGCATTCAGGCGATGCAGGGTATCAGTTAGTCCTTTGTCGGCTGTAAAAAGCGCACGCAAATTAGCCTGGAAGTTGGACATCAGGATGGCTGCTGAGATTCCCTTTCCAGATACATCAGCAATACAAAAGCCCACCTCATCCTTGCTAAGCTGAACTACATCGTAATAGTCTCCACCCACCTCAAAATGAGGATGGTAAAAAGCTAAGATGCGGATATGTTCATTGGAGGGAAGCTTCTCATTGGTCGGGATCAACATGTTCTGCATCTTGCTGGCCAGTTCCATCTCGCGCTTTAAGGCCTCCTGACGAAGGGACTCCTGGAACAGCCTTTTGTTCTCAATTGCAACGGTGATGATGTTTGAAAGGGTCTGTATAAAACGAAGATGCTTGATAATTGGGCTGACCCCTTCTCCCTCTTCCTCAATGTCGCCAATTAATACAAAAGCAATGGCTTCATCCTTATGAGATACAGGAATTACAATATCCACCAGCTCGGGGAAATGCTGTGGTTCTGAGGTAATGAATGAGATCTCCTCGAAAGGCAAGAGATCCCGCTCCATATTAACCTTCTTAAAAAAGTTGTTTCCGAATCCGGAGTTAAGAAGGCATTCCCACTTATCAGAAAATTTCAATACAATGACCTTCCCGATATCCAGATCGTCAGTTAGCATTTTCTCATAGCGACGAATCAGTTCGCTGGTCGATACATTGTCGTTAATTGCCAGTGTAATATCCAGCAAGGCATTCAACTTGAATGTGGATACTTTAAGCCGGTTATCGGAAAATTTACTCATGCAGTTTTATTTACTTATTTTCTCACCCGTTCCGAATATGAACGGTCCCTTGTATCGACTTTGATCATTTCCCCGGTATCAACAAACAGGGGTACGTTGATCTTGGCTCCGGTCTCCAGTTCGGCAGGTTTCTGAGCAGAGGTGGAGGCTGTGTTCCCTTTCTCCCCGGGTTCTGTATAGCTTACCTGAAGTTCTACAAAGGGAGGCAGGTCTACTGTAAGTGGAGTTTCGGTGTCAGCATGTACTACTATTTCCACCGATTGACCCTCTTTCATAAGGTCCGTGTTTTCGATCATATCGGCCTGTATAGAGATCTGTTCGAAGGTCTCCAGATGCATAAAGTTCAAACCAAGATCATCTGTGTAGAGGTACTGGTAGGGCCTTCTCTCCACCCGCGCAGTATTAACTTTAGCGCCTGCAGAAAAAGTATTTTCAATTACTTTTCCCGTGGTCAGGCTCTTTAGCTTGGTTCGCACAAAAGCCGGGCCTTTTCCGGGCTTCACATGTTGAAATTGTACGATGGTATAGAGGTCGTTATTATATTCGAGGCATAGCCCGTTTCTAAAATCTGATGTTGAAGCCATATGGTCTGTTTATTATGTAAATATATCAATATATTATTTGATCGCTGTTGAGGCTACAGCACCTTCTTTTTTGGTATTGTGGCTATGAAATCTTTGAGGTAAAATGGTTCGAAATAGGCCACGTCCTCAAAACGCTTAAGCTTATATTTTTGGAGTATTGGGGTAATCATTGAGGATGCCGAAGGATTAATTCCATCTATAAAATGGGCAGAGGGATGATTCAGGACTGCCTTGCATTTATCTGCTCCGTTTCCAAAGAAGCATACCTGATGTGACTCCAGAATCTCCTGGTAACTTCCTTCATCGATAATATCGGCCGATACCTCCCTGAAGATGCTGCTCTTCAAAGTGTAAAATCCGGCGTATACTTCCATTCTCCTGGCATCCAGCATGGGACAGAGCAATAGCTGATCGCCATGAATGGTGATCAACTCCCTGACTGCTGCATGGGAAGTCGATGCTGAAGCCATATTCTCAAGGGTGCCCGAAGCAAGCAGTGGAATTTCAAGAGCATAGGCAAGTCCTTTAGCTGTGGAAACCCCGATTCTTAAACCCGTATAGGAACCAGGTCCTTTGCTTACTGCAATGCCATTGAGATCCTTAAGTTCTTTTCCAGCCTGGGCTATAGCTTGTCGGATAAAACTGTTTAAAAGGCTTGCGTGCGAACGTTCCTGTCCACTCTCAACGAGTGATAGTTGCAGGTCCCCTTCCGAAAGCGCAACCGAACAGATATCGGTGGCCGTTTCTATATGCAAGATCAGGGGATCTGTCATCAGCTCTTAATCCTTATTCTTTTTATCTCCCGAAAATAACTCTTCTTCGGAAACGACCTCAACAGGCAGATCATTCTTCAGCTGTCGGGAGATTGCTGAATAGGGTGCTACAATAATTTCAGCATCCAGATCAAGCCCCTCGGTAATTTCGATATAGTTATTGTCCTGGATTCCTGTCTTGACCTCTTTCATCCAGGCTTTCCCTTCCGATACCACAAATACCACTACCATGGGCTCATCGCTGGAAGCAATCTCATCAGAGGGCAGGGAAACGTTACTCACAGTGCCGTCCGAGCTTACCTGACCAATTTGCTGATCTTTTTTTATGGTTGCTGTTCCTGAGGTATCCATTCTTGTGCTAACCGCCTGGATGGGAATCGAATAGATACCTGTTCTGCGGTCCGTCTGGATATCTGCGGTGGCAGACATGCCTGGACGTAG
>QMPQ01000231.1 GCA_003648635.1 Bacteroidota bacterium
CAAATCGGCCACAGCCGACACTCTATCTCCTATTTACTCTACCATGGGTGCGAGGCTAAGCCAGCAGGAGATCATTAAATCCTTCAACAATGTCATTGTAAAGGACCTGGCCACCTATTATTTCCTGAAAGCAGTGGTTGCACTTACCGGCTTCGAAAAAGAGTGCTATTTTTTGCCTGCCTCAGGAGCTGAAAGCATCCCTATGATGGTCAATATCCTTATGGGTTGGGGCATAGAATATATTATTCTTATTTTTGGAAATTCTGAAGAGCGGCTGGTACACGAAAAACTGATGAAGGAGCAATACGACAATAAAATTGATCTGGCCAATAAACAGATGATATTTATAGAGGATTATCCCGATACAGAGGATCTCTTCTCCACCATAGATTTTAAAAAATACGTGGTGAAAGTGAGGGAGGGAATCACCGTAAAAAACTCAGAATACCTCATAGATAACAATTACTCCAGGGCTATTCTTGCTTCGAACTTCCTGCAGGAGGTCACCAGTGGGAATTTAAGTTTCAAAACCCTTGACGATGAGACCCGAGACAACATGAACGGTCTTATCCAGCAACTTTCTACCATCCTGATATAAGCCAAAGAGTGTCCATGAAATTCCGCTTAAGTATTACATCGCTGATCCTGCTACTCGTATTTAAACTTTCTTCAACGGGACAGGACACTGTTCTCTTATTCCATCCAACTGCCTATAACCTGGAAGTTATTCAAAAGCTGGTGGATGAAGAATTGTTCCCGTTGGATGGATACCATGTGCTGGGGATATTTCATCCTGGTGAAAGCTATGACTACAGTGAGGCACAAGACTATATTGAACAGCACAAAAATTCCCCCTTCAGTCTCCAGGAGATCAAAGGGGAACTGGGACCGGAGAATATTTTTCGGGAAAACCCGGCAACAGGGCAGTTCAGAGAGCTTTTTGAATGCTCCGAGGGGGCCCTTTTTATGGGCGGACCTGATATTCCTCCCGTGGTGTATGGTGAGGAGGTTCACTTATTAACCAGTGTCACCGATCCCTTCAGGCACTATGTAGAATTATCCTATCTTTTTCATCTCCTGGGAGGTAATCAGAATACAAGTTGGATACCATATCTGGAGGAGCATCCCGACTATGTGATCAATGGGATCTGCCTTGGTATGCAAACCATGAACGTGGCCACCGGGGGAACCATGGTGCAGGATATTCCCACCGAGCTATACGGGATATGGAATGCGGAGGAGATTCTGTCCCTGCCACCTGACCAGATGCATCGCAACTACATGAATTATCTAAACACGGGATGCGATGACCCCACCTCCTATCATTTTCACCATATATCCCTGAAAGCTGATATGGTGCTTAGCCGTGGGTTTGGTTTCAATAGTGATACGAATCCCCTGGTACTCAGTGCGCACCACCAGGCCCTTGATAAGCTTGGACAGGGATGGGAAGTTACTGCTACCTCCATGGATGGAAAGATCGTTGAAGGAATCCAGCATAAGCGTTATCCAAATGTACTGGGGATACAGTTCCATCCGGAAAAACCGGGACTCTTCGATCCATCTATCAAACATCCGGCCAGCTGTAGTAGCACAATTAACTTTAAGGAAGTCATAGCCGATAGTGATTCCTACACCTTCCATGTGGCATTCTGGAATTACCTGGGGAAACTCTTAAAAACTAACAGGGATTAATAAGCTACTTACTCGATCTCAATGAAATTGATTTTCAAATCGAGGATGGAGGCATAATACTCTCCCCGCTCCAGAATATCATCATCGCCCTCCTCATATACCCAGTTGATCTTGAGATCGTAGCCATCGTTATCAACTTCCTTAAGCTTTTTTAGCAACCTGAGCATATACTTGGATGTACCGCTGTTCAGATATTCCATTTCAATATCAACCTCTGTAAAAGCAGGTGGTGAGGAGGCAAAAGCAATGATCCAGTCAAGTATATCCTCGTAGAAAAGACTTACGTCTTCCGGGATGGACCTGCCTTTAAATTTTACTTTCCCGGTGGGATCCAGTAAAACGTAAGGGGTTTTCTGAGTAGGCTGAAATTCTAGTTTGTCCATCCTTTACCAAAAAAAGTACCAACAATATAGTGATTTTTGCGGCAAGAAAGTGCATTTCGTTTTCACTTTTATCCAACATTTTGGCAGCTAACTTAGAAATACATTCTGGCCAGGGGAGTAATATCATCACTTGCGAAATGTCCCTCAAGGAAATGGTAATAGCCTGTAATGGCAATCATGGCAGCATTGTCTGTTGTAAAACTGAAAGGTGGAATAAACAATTCCCAATCCCGCTTTTCCGCTTCCCGCTCCATGGCTGAACGCAAACCCGTATTAGCAGAAACACCTCCCGCCAGGGCTACCCGATCTATACCGGTATGCTCCATGGCCATCCTGAGCTTGTTAAGTAAAATATCAATTATGGTATGCTGCAGCGACGCTGCAAGGTCTGCTTTGTTCTTCTCTATGAACTCGGGATCCAATTTAAGCTGGTCTCTGAGGAAGTATAAAAAGGAAGTTTTTAAACCACTAAACGAGTAATCAAATCCTGCTAATCTGGGTTTGTTGAAAGTAAACCTTAGTGCATCACCCTGCTGTGCCAGCCGGTCCACATGCGGACCACCCGGATATGGTAAGCCGAGAAGTTTGGCGCATTTGTCAAAAGCTTCCCCCGCTGCATCATCTATGGTTCGTCCAAGGATCTCCATGGTATGATAATCCCTTACCACTACAAGTTGGGTATGACCACCCGAAACCAGCAGACATAAAAAAGGAAAGCGAGGTGACCCAGCCCCTGATTCTGAGGACTGAATAAAATGAACCATGATATGTGCCTGGAGATGATTTACCTCAATCATGGGGATACCCAGTGCTGCTGTAAAACCCTTGGTAAAAGAAGTTCCCACCAACAATGAACCCAGAAGTCCGGGCCCCCGGGTAAATGCAACCGCATCGATATCTCTGCTGGAAATTCCAGCCTCTTTCAGCGCACGATCTACCACCGGTACAATATTTTGCTGATGTGCCCTGGAAGCAAGTTCTGGCACCACGCCTCCATATTTTTCATGCACATCCTGCCCTGCAATTACATTGGAAAGTAGCTGCCGATCCCTGATTACAGCAGCAGAAGTATCATCGCAGGACGATTCAATGCCAAGAATTAGCGTGCCCATGACAACTTTTTATATTTTTACAGTGTTTGAATAGATAGAAAGTACAAAAGTAATTAAAAAGTTAGCGAAAATAGGATTGGTTGTGGTATTGCTTATTCTGGCAGTTCCGTCGCTTTCATTACTTTTTTTGCAGAACCGACAGGTTCAGACAAAGGTCAGTCAAATGCTTACCGAGCAATTGTCGGAAGAACTTCAGGCTACCATCTCCCTTTCCTCGGTGAACTACACCTTTTTTAAAAGGGTTCAGGTGAGGGATCTCTATATTGAGGACTTACATGGCGACACTTTGATCTACTCCGAGCTTACCAAAATTCGTATCAAGCAGATCAGACCAGATCTGGGGATCATTGAGATCAGAAAGATCACTTTACATAATGCCTGGCTAAACCTGGTCATTGAACCCGAGGGAGGGGTCAATCTGGAATTAATTATCGACAGACTAAAAAAGCCACATGTACCTCCGGAACGAAAGTCAAAGCTGCATATCCATGATATTACCATGAGCAATGGCCGCTTCTCCCTCACTAAAACAGGGCATGGCCCATTGCGATCGCAGATCGATTTCGCAGATTTTGACATGCATGAACTGGAGATCTCCGTGTTGGATCTTATTAGCGAGCAGGATACGGTGAGCATGAACATCATCTCCCTCACTGGTATAGAGAAAAGTGGATTCGAATTCAATCAGCTGGCCACCCTGATGTCTATTGGCAAGTCACATATGCATTTCAATGACCTGGAAATCCTTACACAAAAATCCGAACTGCATGTCCCCATTCTGGGATTCAATTTTGAACACTGGCAAGGTTTTAAAGGTTTTTCCAGGGAGGTGGACCTAAGTTTTGAATCGACTCATTCACTATTGAATACTGAAGATCTTACCGTTTTTGTCTCGAAAACAAAGGGATTGCTGTACCAACTCACAGTCGATGGCTCCGCGCATGGCAAGCTGAGTGATTTTAAAGGAGACGACATACAGCTTAACTTTGACCAGCAAAGTTTTCTGGAATTTGATTTTACCATGATAGGCCTACCCGACTTTAATAACACCTTTCTTGATTTCAACTTCAGAGAATTTAACAGCTCAGTTTTTGCGCTCTACGAATTGATTTCGGGTAAACAGAGTTCAAGCCAACAAGCTCTCTATCCCTGGAGCAATTTGGGGAAGCTTGATTTCAAGGGCCAGTTTACCGGATACCCTGATAATTTTGTAGCATCGGGATTTATGCAGACAGATATGGGACGTATGCTGATGGATCTCTCGTTTAAACCGGACAGTATTGAGGGTATTGATTTTCAGGGTCATCTCTCAACAGGCAATTTTAGCTTGGGGGAATTCCTGGATCAGGAAGAGCTCCTGTCTCAACTATATATGGATGTGATGGTGGATGGAAGGCTGCGGGAAGGTGCCATTCAAGCCAACCTGAGAGGGAATATAGATACCCTCTATTTATCCCAGTATGCTTACAGCAATATTTCACTTGACGCATCTTTTACAAACACCACCTTTAACGGTGGCTTCAGTATAAACGACCCCAACATCAGGATGGACTTCCTGGGAAGTATGGATTATTCCGGGGAAGTACCTGCTTATAACTTTACAGCGGATGTGGCGCGTTCACGTCCCCATTTTCTTAACCTCGGGGTAGAAGATCCCAATACCTTTGCTTCATTTCGGATTGAAACGGACATCACCGGAAGCAACCTGGATGAGCTCAACGGAGAAGTGCGCCTTGTAAATAGTCTTTTTGAACGTAAGGAGGCTCAGGTCCAATTATACGATGTCAGGTTAAGTGCCCTGAGCACATCTGACACCACCTCCCTGAAGATAAACTCCGAGTTGTTTGACGCCTCCATCAATGGAAAATACAAGCTTAGCTCCCTACCTAAGTCCCTGGAGAACATGGCCGATCTATATGTGGATCTTGTTCCCGGCATGGATCCTGAAATAGACACCATCAATCAGTTTAGCTTCCGGGCCGAACTACATCATGTAAATCCCATTATGGATTTCTTCTATCCAAGCATTCAGATTGCCGATGGGAGTGAAATCTATGGATCATACAAGCCATCCCGTGAGATATATGAGGCCACAGGATCCTTTCCTAATTTTGGGATTGGTCCCATTTCCTGGTCCAATGCAGAATTTCAATCCGGGAATGTGAAGAGCGAATTTGACTTACAATTTCGGTCCGATAGCATGATATACGGAAAAAACTACGCCCTGGAAAATCAGGTATTTCACTTCTTTACTTCCAATGATACAGCTCGCCTCGATCTTACATGGGATAATCATTCGGATTTGCGCTACAGCGGGGAGATCAGCCTAAAAGGGGCCTTCCAGCCAGATTCCCTGGCAGAGAGGGGCTTCCTTGTTGAAGTGGAAGCTTCTGAACTATATGTAAATAATGAAAAATGGCTCGTTGATCCTTCTGCAGTCCTCCTCAGAAAACAGTTTCTGCATGTAGATAGCCTGTCCCTAAGAAGTCATGAGAAACATATGCTTGCTGATGGCACCATTGCTTCCGGGGGAGATCAGGAGTTTAAGCTTGATTTCAGGAACCTGAACCTTGATG
>QMPQ01000232.1 GCA_003648635.1 Bacteroidota bacterium
TAGGCATCCAGCATAGCTTCCTGTTCAACTGTTTCGTAAGAAAAGATCTGAAGTTGGAAATAGTCGGTTTGTGTAGTTTCGTTTTCGCTTACAGCGCTTAGTCCCTGGTCACTTGTTTGAGTGCAGGAGATCATGGCGATGACTGTAAAAGCGATCAGTAAAAATGTAACTCTTTTCATGGGAGTAGTTTTGGGTTCTGCTTAAAGGTAGAAAATTTCTACCTTGCTTGGATCAAAAAAAACTTATCATGAGGTTCACAAACATCCTTTTTACAGTAAGCTTCATTTTGCTGGTCTCGTGCACAAGCAAAGCGGATCCTGAAATTGTATCCATAGAGACCATTGAGAACAACTTGCTTCCCGGGTTATTGATAGAGGGCGAAGAGGTGGAAGGAATGAATATACAAAAGCGGATGGAGCATTATCAGGTTCCCGGGGTAAGTATTGCATTTTTAAATGAAGGAAAGATCGCCTGGGCAAAGGGATACGGATATACTTCTTCAGACAGTTCGAGGCTTGTGGATAAGAATACCCTTTTCCAGGCAGCCTCAATCAGCAAGCCGGTGGCGGCCCTTGCAGCCCTTGCACTGGTAGAGGAGGGAAAGATAGGCCTGGACGAAGATGTTAACCGCTACCTGGAGGGATGGCAGGTGGAGGAGAATAATTTTACACTGGAGGAAAGAGTTACTCTTCGAAGAATCCTTTCCCACACTGCAGGCCTGACAGTCCACGGTTTTGGTGGTTATGCCAGTGGTGAGGATGTGCCTGACATCATACAGGTACTAAATGGAGAGGAACCGGCCAATTCCGGGAGAATCTATCCCGATACTACACCGGGTGTGCAATACCGCTATTCAGGCGGGGGCTATACCATCATGCAGAAGATGCTTACAGATGTAACAGGGAAAAATTTTCCGGAGCTAATGGAAGAGTCTGTCCTTTCAAAGATCGGAATGGAACACAGCACATATGAGCAGCCCTTGCCAGAGGCGTACCGGGAAAACGCTGCATTCGGGCATCGTGCCGATGGAAGAATGGTAGAGGGAAATTGGCATACCTATCCGGAGATGGCAGCTGCCGGACTATGGACCACACCCAGCGATTTGCTTAAATACGCCATGGAGGTTCAAAAATCTTATGTGGGAGAGTCGAACCAGATCCTTTCCCAGGAGATGACTAAAGAGATGCTTACTCCACAGATGAACGGCCATGCACTTGGACCAGGGACACAAGGCTCAGGGAAGCATATAGCTTTTGGTCATGGAGGAGCAAATGAGGGCTTCAGGTGTAATCTGCAGGCCTTTACCAGGCTTGATCAGGGAGTTGTTATAATGACCAATGGCGACAGGGGTGGAGAGCTGATGAACGAAATACTCAGATCCTTTTCAAAGCTCTATGAATGGGATATTTATAAGCCCAGCATGAAGTCTATTGCCTCTCTAAGTGAAGAGGAATTGAACAGGCTCGCCGGACAATATAAGGCATCTTATCAGGGCAATGAGTATATTTTTCAGATAAGTGTTCTGGAGAACCATTTAGAGGGAATTCAGCTATGGGATAAGCTCTCCTTTGAGTTTTATCCGGAATCGGCTAACCGTTTTTTCAATAAGGATGACGGAACTGGGTTTGAATTTTCAGAAGATGAGAATGGAGTGCTTACCGGGATCACCATTTACGATGGATCCCGGCAGTATTTCTTCGAGAAGAATTAAACTCCTTATTGAGGCAGCATGGGAAACAGCCTGCGAATCTCTTTTTCGCTGGGTTGCTTGCCATACTCGCAGATCTCAAAACCTTCTGCATGTTGGACTGATTCACCCTTTTCTCCATACCACTTAATCAGGGACTCTCTGGTGGAGGGTCCCGGTCTGAATGTTCGACGTTTGGCCAGGTATTCTAACCTACCTGCCTCATCTTTCGGGATCTGATCCAGAGTTCCCGAGAGCCATGGAAGCCAGTCGAAATACTGAGAAGCATGGGCCGCCATACCCTTGATCTTTTGCTCAAATACATCATCAATATCTATGGCAACATCTGCTTCAAAGGGGTTTGGTTTCTGAAAGCGGTCCGCCGCATAGAGAAAGACCGGATTCTTTTCCAGTGCAGGCACATAGGGAGCAATGTTGTGGACAACTACCATAAAGGCTGCATCCTGCATCAAAATAGCCGTATACCTGTGGTCCGGGTGATAATCGTTGGGCCGGGGACCAATCACAACATCTGCGTCCCATTTCCGGATCTCCCTGATCACCTTCAGGCGGTTTTCAAGAGTGGGCATCAGTTCGCCATCGTGATTATCCATGACCACGTACTCCTTCACACCAAGCCTCTTTCCAGCCTCTTCTGCTTCAGCCATCCGTATCTTAGCCAGGGCGCCTCCTCCTTTGGCATAGTGCCCTGCATCCCCATTGGTCAGAGAAACAAATTTCACATTGTGTCCCAGTTTGGCATAGAGCAGGGCCAGACCACCTGCATCGCCTTCACAATCATCTGGATGGGCTCCTAATACAATTACATTCAAAGGTAAGTCCTGTGCATATAGAAATGCTGCCCCCAAAATGAGACTTAGAGAAATAAGTATTGTTTTCATTGCTAAATAGTTCTGTTAGATTAATTTCATTGTATCTGGGTCCCACTTCACAGGTTGCCCTTTGTAATAGCTCTCATTGGCCAGTAATGCGGCTCCGGCTGCACGCAGTCCAAAGATGGGATCTTCGATAATCTTCTTTTCTCCACGTATGCCCTTGAAGAAGTTGTTGAAGTGATCATAGTGACCTCCCTTATAGTCGGAGGGTGCTTCCCAGTTGGTCTCCCCGATATTCAAATCTTTGGATCTTTCATCGGCGAATTTCTTGTCGTATGCAGCTACAATCTTTTTCTGATTCTCTTCGGTGTGTGCTATTAGTGCATACTCATTAGGTTTCATTCCCAGTTTGGTCCTGATAAGTCTGACGCTTTGTGAGCCTACGTGCATCGCACCTTCGGTTCCCACCAGCCGAAATCCGCCTGCCTCTCCGCTGCCGGCAATGAAATTGACGCGGAAGGATGCATTGAAAGCCGCATGGGTAGGAGTTTCAGGATAGTCATAAAGGGTGATGCTGACATCAGGGACATCGCGGCCGTCGTCCCAATAGCGCAATCCACCTGTGGCAAGTGCCCGGTTGGGGCCATTGGAGCTGATTACAAAGTTCAGGGTGGAGAAGGCATGCACAAAGAGATCTCCAGCAACTCCTGTACCGTAGTCTTTGTAGTTTCTCCACCTGAAGAAGCGCTTTAATTCATAGGGTACTTTTGGAGCATTACCCAGAAAAGTGTCAAAATCAACGGTATCAGGATTGGCATCAGGTGGGATGGGGTAGTTCCAGGCCCCTTCAGAGGAATAGCGGTCGTTGTACATATCGAGTATCACAATCTCTCCTATGGCTCCATCTTCATAAAGCTTTTTGGCTTTCTCATTTCCCAGCGAGGACATGCCCTGGCTTCCCACCTGCATGACTTTTCCTGATTTCTGGTATGCCTCGATGAGTTCATGTCCCTCATCGAAATTCTGTACCATGGGTTTCTCACAATAGACGGCTTTCCCTGCATTCAGGGCCTCAATGCTGATCTGCTTGTGCCAGTGGTCGGGAGTGGCAATTATCACTGCATCCACGTCTTTGCGTTCCAGGATTTCACGGTAGTCTCTTGTGGTAAAAATGTCATTGCCCCAGAGTTCTTTGGCCCTATCCAGCCTACCCGAATACAAATCACAGGTGGCCACCAGCTTGACACCGGGTACCCTAAGAGCCGAAGTGGTATCCCAAATACCCTGGATGCCTGTGCCAATCAGGGCCAGGTTGATATTATCATTTGCTGCAAAATTGGCAGCTTCATAGGATCTTGATTCCAACAGGATGCGCTGCTTATAACTTCCTGACACTACCATTGGTACTGAAGTCACGGCTGCTGTACCCAGCACCGCTTTCCTCAGAAATGATCTTCTTGAATTCTGATTATCTGACTTTTTCATTGGATATGGAATGTGTTATTGAGCTAATGATTATTAGAAACTAGTTGTAGTGGAGCTTTTTACATTTCAGCATTTCAATTCGTGCAATGGCCCGGGTATGTCTCCCGCTACAGAAGAATTCCTGGAGGTCAAATATATTGCCCATGGTACAGGGCACATCCAGTTTTTTTGGATATACAAGCTCTTTCATAGGGAAGGTTTGAAGTTTTTGTCAAATTAGAAATAAAATCCTGATCTGGAAAGCAAAATAAGGAAAAGCCCATATTTAAGCCTTAG
The DNA here is from genome assembly GCA_003648635.1 of Bacteroidota bacterium. Lineage (GTDB taxonomy): Bacteria > Bacteroidota > Bacteroidia > Bacteroidales. The sequence continues at coordinate 4,285 of QMPQ01000232.1, forward strand.
GATTACAGCCCGAACTAAGAACAGGGAATGGTTTAAGAAAAAAAGACATAAAATCACTACCTTATCGCACCAAGCAACAAAAATGAAGTATTCAGCAATAAGACGTCGAAGTTTTTTAAAGTCAGCCGGAATTGGAATGATTGGAGTAGCCTGGATGGGCACTCAAGTATCTGCCTTACCTGCTAAGGATGAAAAAATGATTCCGCGAACCAGGGACGAGCGTCTGAAGCAGATGGCCTCAAACAGCTATGCAGTCAATCGTCTTTTTAAAAGACGGCCCTATGGCTCAAGACCTGAAAATCCGGAGACTACTGCTTTGAAGGAAAAATACGGCGAGATCACGCTTCTTGACTTCCCCCAGTTCACCCTTGATACCTATCCGGGAGTTCCGGCAATGGACCTCTGGTCATCCCTGTTTGGCGATCTTTCCGATGATACAATGTTTACCACACGTGAAAGAAACGGACGTTCTTATCTGGGTGACTTTGATCCGGGTGCATCCTCAGCCACAGCTTACCTGGATCAGCTTGCGGATAAAATTGCCACCAGCGGCTTGAAGGCTGTACATATTTCCAACAATGCTCCCCGTAATGTAGCCGATCTGGATGAGGAAAAAAGAAAGGAAGGAATCCGTGTGGCAAAACTATGGCTGGACGTATCCAAACACATTGGTGTTCAGTCCATGCGTGTAAATACAGGGGGTCCCCGGATTATCCCCGCATCTGTCATTCAGGGTGGATATCCTCAGAACATGGAGATAGAACCTTATTTGAAAAATGCCATAGAATCCTTTAAAGAAATGGCCGATTATGGCGAAAAAGTTGGTGTTAAGGTTACCATTGAGAACCACTGGGGCCTGGCTGCCAATCCTATTAATATCCGAATCATCCTGAATGAAGTAAATAGTCCCTGGTGTGAGGCCTCTCCTGATTTTTGCAACTGGGAGCATGCATATATGCTTTATCACGGACTTGAAGTATTAATACCCATGGCTACATCGATGTGTCATGCCAAGAGGTGGTCGAGATATCCGGATGTGGATATTGCCCGCTGCGTTCAGGTTCTTAATGATGCGAATTATGAGGGTTACATATCTACCGAATATGAAGCCGGAGGAGACCCTGTGGAAGGAACACTCCAATTGCTGGAGGATGTTGTTGAGGCATTGAACTAAGGAAATCTACACGTACTCTAAAAGCCTGATAAGATGGATATATATAGTGATGATCGTGTTGTCCTAACCCTGGATGCAGGTGGAACCAATTTCGTTTTCAATGCATTTCAGGGAGGGAAAGCCATCTCTAAGGGAATCCGAAAAGATGCTCATGCTGACCATCTGGAGCGTTGCCTGGCCACTATGAAAGAGGGTTTTCGGGAAGTGATGAAAGAGATAGGTAAGCTGCCTGTGGCTATCAGCTTTGCCTTTCCCGGTCCGGCCGACTACAGCAATGGAATCATTGATAACTCAAATAA
>QMPQ01000233.1 GCA_003648635.1 Bacteroidota bacterium
ATCCAGACTGGCAAAGTGATTATCACCGCAATAAAGTGTATCCAGGTTAAAAAATGTTTCAATCCCTGTCATATCAGTAATTCCATATGCGGCAACATTCAAAAAGCTAAGTGCTTTCGCTTCTTCTATATTGATCTGGCTGTCTCCGTTTGTATCCACTCCTTCCTGTATGAGGGCCACCAGTAAAGAAGTGCTGATATGACCCAGAACTCTGAGAATTACTGTATCCGGTGCACTTTCCTGCTGATACAAGGTCTGGGTCACGTAATACACATAGGTTCCGGGATCCGTAATCTGCGGATCAAAATATGCTCCGGCATGCAATAAAGTGCTTAGTGACGGGTCATCATACCAAAGGAATTCTGCTCCCTGTGCTCCTGATACATTGAGAATTGTCGGTTCTCCCACGTGGGTTGCAGTATCATTACCCTGAGGAGGGGGTAAAGCGGATACGATCGAAAGCGTAGCAGCACTGGCGTCACTTTCACAACTTGAAAAGGTCTGGGTCGCATAGTAGGTGTAATCACCCGGTTCAGTCTGTCCTGTTGCAAACCAGTTCGTATCGTGAACAGCATTGGTCAGTTCCCTGTCGTTATACCAGCGGATTTGTTCACCCGCAGCATACAGATCAGGCACACTCATACCGAATAGAATCAGGGTGTCATTAGCTTCAGGGGCCGGTGTAGTGGATGTAAAGATGCCGTATTCATTCATAGGACCGATACAAGGATCCGAATCATCACCATCCGGTTCCCCGGGACTTTCAGGACAATGCCTCGGTTTTGGCCCGATGCCCCAGGAATAATAGCCATCATCGTCACTATCAACGCACTGTATATCTAAGTAATTATGTTTCGAGGAATAAACACGTCCACTTAAAGAATAGATAGCAAGATCCCGCGCTTCCCCGACCAGGTACATGTAACCTTCATCTCCCCAATTCTTACCAAAGCTGAGTTTGCATAGCCAGGCTGTTTTGCCTACCAAAGGATCTCCGGGATCTATTTTAATCCACTGCGTATCTACGTTTCTGACAAAAAGGCTGTCGCCTGCTTCAAGCAACTTATAACCTACAATTTGCATGCTCTGTTTCCACTGGATTATATCAGCGGCTGTGGCCCCGTTAATTACTGCCCGTTTATAATCCTCTTCCAACTGTATGGTTGTCCATTCCACGAAGTAAACTCGTTCATCGGGACTACATGAATTCCCAAACCCACATCTATTCTCAATTCCCACGTATGAATAACACTGTTCAGGATAAATTCCAAAATTTATTATATACTCGAGAGCTGATGAGGTCCATCCACCACCACAGCCATCCTCCATAACACATGATAGCAAATGTTGCTCTGAAAGATCGTAATCCAGATGCTGGTTAAAGTATAAATTTGTCATCAGCTCGACTGTGGCGGCGGCCCCAAATGCCCAGTCACTTCCGCAGTTTTCCTGGCTTTTCACCCCGGTAACCCAGTCTTCCCCATGCCGGTTCCTCCAGCTGAATTCTTTTGCGTACTGCGATTCTGCCTGGGCATCGGTCACTGATTTTTTTTCCCCGGGCAGGACAAATACACCACCCACATAATATTCGAGACCCTGGAAATTGGGAATGCTACCACCGAACATGCTAAGCTTTTCCTGGTAGGATAAGCGGGAGATTGAGGTCTCGCCCGCCACCCAATGCTGCCCGGACTGTTGAATGTTTTCATTGATCCTCCGGATCTTGTGCAGAGATTGTTGTTGCAGCCTTTCACTATTAATTTCTTTCGGGGCATCGCCCCCTTCACTTACCAGGATCTCTTTCACGTGAATGGAGGCATCCACAAGTTCAACGCTCACCCTGAAGGGAATTACTTGATTCAGGAAAGATGTTTCTTCTGCTACCCCGGCAACTGAAAACTGTTTTAAGCCTGCCAGGATAGGATAGGTCTCATACATGAGGTATTCATAACCATTGTGATCCACAAGGATCAAACGGACCAGACTAGAATCAGAATAAAGGGAGATATCAGCTGTGATCGCCAGTCCGCTTATGGTGCTTTTTGATTCGCTTATATTCAGCTGTGTGTTTTCATTCATGGTAAGGTCAACAGGGATCCTCCTATCCGCCTGGTTTTGCAGGGCAAATAGTCTATTTTCCTGGCAGAATGAGTTTAATGCAAGCAGGGCAAGGAGAGCCAGAAAACACAGTTTTTCAATAAGCATTTACTATAAATTTACAAGTTCCTGACAGTACCTTCCCAGCTGAAGTCATTCCTCGTACAATGACCATAAATTCGCCTGTTACATCGGAAGTATAAAATTCAAAGCTTCCCCCCTTATCCGGAGTGATCTCATAATGGGCTGCCCAGTACAGCGTGTTCCTCAGATCGGGCATTCTTTCATTCCGTACTTCTCCTTCATACTCAGGGCTTACCGTTTCTTGCAGGTCTGATAATCCGGTGATACTGATAAAGGTTGATCCGTCGGGAAGTGAGATTCCCGCCCGGTCACCCTGGCCTGTAATGATACTGACGATACCTCCGTATGTATTGCCCCCCCTGACGTACATTCTGTTTACGATGTCAATATGATCAACCCGTTGGGGAGAAACAGACAGGAGGTTCTCGATTTCCTGGACCGGCACATAGTCCAGTAAGATCAATGGTGGGGTATATATGATTTCACCACGATCATCCAGTACTACCAGATGTGTTTGGTCGGTATTTTTTTCCACCCGCACCTGGGGAACGATTTCAAAAAAGAATTCTTCCAGGTCAGGAAGCGCCACATAATCATCCGTTCGGTATCTGAACTCGGGAGTGCCGTAAAATAGAACGTTCGAAGTTGGTTCTGCGGCATCAACACTGTCTCTGTCCGTTAATTCGAATTCTGCTCTGAGCTGACAGTTCACCATGGTCTCCTCTACCAGCGCCCTGCGTTCCCCGAAAAAGTCTGCTGCAGGGACCGGTGGAGTTGAGAAATCAGGCGAAAACACTTCATCCGTAATGATCCTTACAGGTTCATCCCGGTTCGAATTGATCGTAAGCAGGGCATCATTGTTTCCCGTCTGCTGTTGAACTGGGATCCGAAACCTGCCATTTTCATCCGTCATAAACTCAAAATAGTCTGGATCAGATCCCAGCATTGTCATGCCCAGGAGGTATCGCTCCGCAGGCTTTTTTTCTTCTCCCACCAGAACAATGCCTGAAACTGTCGCCCCCCTGGTTTCAGGATAATAGACCAGATCTTTCAGCTGGAGCGGATCCTCGTTTACAGGTGCTGTATTGTAATAGAATGCTTCATCCAGGTATCCTTTTTTAATGACGGAGACGCAATAAGCATCCGGTGAGGAATCCCTGCTTTCCGGATTGATCTGTACGGTCACCTTTCCCCTTTTTCCATAGCTGGTTTTGTCCGAAGAACATGCAATTCCGGCCTTTGGACCCGGGGCCTCCTCACTTAATACAGTTCCTTTGCCTCCGGCTGACAGATCCGCTGACCTGATCTTGCGGGGATTGACGATGGCAAGAGGAAGATGAAAATATTCAGATGGTGGATAATTACGCATCCAACTGGTATAGGCCCTGAGATAGTAATGACCGGTGCTGGCTGTATCGGGTATGATGATCTGTCCGTCGCCTCCCCATGAATTTACCTGGTATTTACCCCGGGCTACCGCCGCATTCCGGCTGTTGATCAGCTCCAGATAGAATACCCTGCTCCAGTTACTTTCTTTCAGCAGCGGGTGACTCAGGTTATAGAGTCTGAAAGAGACCTTTTCACCGGAAGCATACAGATTCCGGTCGGTGAACAGGTATAGTTTTTCCCTGTACAGCGAAGAATTGAGAATATGGGAATCTCTTATAGCCTGGGCGCCGGCTTCGAAAGTCTTTATCTGAAGGACAGAGACCATGAGAATGGTATAGGTAAGGATCCGTTTCATATTATTCCCAGAATTCCGGTTTGATGATGGTCCCGCCCCCGTTTCTGCAGTCAAAACATAGATTTGTTCCCACTCCGTAAGGAGGCCCGACTCTTAGAGAATTTAAAGAAATCAGGAAGAATGGTATACTCATCCAGACGGGCTTGGACGCCGGGTGCATGATGCTTTCCAGGGTACAATCTATTTCCGGGTAGGTCAATCCCGGGATACTATCCAAAAAGATTCGCTTCTCTGATACCGGGCACAGATTGAAGAATCCAAGCACATACTCTTCCTGATTATTCATATTATACATGTTCCCGCTGACATAATCGGGTTGTCTTTCATAGATTCCCCCACTCTCCTGGTTCTGCTCCTCTATCCGCTTCCAGTAATCAAAAGCTTCATCTTTCAGGGAGTATTGTACGACCTGAAGGCTGTACCTTGCCTGCAGCCGGCTGCTTTCCTCTGAAACAAAATTCAGGGGAAAGCCTTTGATGGTGTTACTTTCTGCATTGCTGGTGGTGGCAGTGTAGATCTGATCAATCTTTAGTGTATTCCAGCAGGTGTGATAGCTGAATGAATCGGGCCATTCATGCAGGATACCATCATAATAATAATCAATCGGATTTGCAGCATAATACTCCCAGGTTTCCACCAGTTCCCATCGATAATTCCTTCCCTGGTCCGTGCTAGCCTCCAGATCAAGGTAGAACCTGATACCGTTCAGCGATTCGGTCCTGTCGGAAGTGCCGACGGTTTCAAATTCCCAGTATACGCTATCAATGGCTGGACTCGGGGAGGGAAACAATTCGGGTTCCGACTCATACACCTCTCCATTCGAGGTAACAATATTGAGCCAGTAGCTTATCCCCGTGCGAAGTTCGCCTGCGGATATCAATGAATAGTAGGCTCCCGGATCCTGTTCTATGAACTCGATGGACCTGCCCAGATCATCAGATATGGATACATAGGCATCTGTTTCAGCATGTCTTCCTCTTTCATTTACCGGGGAAGAACGTGAAAGATAAATGACCTGCCAGCCCGGTTGGTCAGTGATCAGTGCTTCCACTACCAGGGATTCCTGGTCATCTTCAATTTCGGGATAATAAGGATCCACACAGCCTGCCAGCAGTGTGCAGATAAATAGTATCGATGCACGTGCCCTACTGACTGGCATAATTCCCAAATTTAAAATTCCATGATAAACTTACGATTGCAGTGCCGAAAATGGCCAACCTGTAACTATTCAGCTGACCCTCTTCCGATCTGAAATAAACGGAGTATGCGTTCTTCCTCCCTGTCAGATTATAGATGTTGACCATCCAGTAGCTGTGAATGTTCTTCCTGGCCTTCAGGTTTCCTTCCAGGTTGAGTGACAGGTCAATCCTGAAATAGTCCGGCAAGCGGTAGGTATTCCGCTGCGAGTAATTGACGATCTCCTGTCCGCGAAGATAATAGCTGGAGACCGGATAAGTCACCGGGCGACCCGTAGTATATACCACATTCCCTGAAAGGCTCAGCCTTCTGTTTACCCTGTAATTCATGACCAGGTTCAGGGCATGTGGTTTATCATAGTTGGTAGGGTAACTTTCCCCACCGTTGATGCGTTGCCATGGAAAGGCTCCGTCCACAGTGATCTCTGATCTCGAAAAAGTATAGGAAATCCATCCGTTCAGCTTGCCTGTTTCCTTCTCCAACATAAATTCGATTCCGTAAGCGTCCAGTTTCCCATGCAGTATATCTTGCTCAATGTGTTGAGAGCCAATAATATCAGCGCTCTGTTTGTACTCCGCAATATTATGGATCTTTTTCAGGTAGACCTCAGCTGA
>QMPQ01000234.1 GCA_003648635.1 Bacteroidota bacterium
ATTCCATTTAAATGGGGGGAAGGGTTCGATATTGCTGGTCAGGGCCTGAATGGCCTGACCGAAGATAGAAAATGGAATATCCCGTAAGGAGGCAGAAACATAGGCTGCTGTAAATAGCCCATCAGCATTCCCCGTGTAATTGATGTAGAAGAGCTGAAGGGTGGCAGAAAGCAGAACCTTTTTTCCAATCTCAAAATCAGATCTGTCTGCCTGCAGATTAAAGAAATGGCCCTGAGTGGTCCCCGGATCCTGTCCCCTGTCAAGCAGGTAGGTAAGTGCCAGAGATGTCTTGGAATTAAACTTATACTTTCCTGCGAACTCCAGACCCAGATACTTCTGAGCTCGCAAAATGGTCTTCCTCTGTTTCATATTCACTAAAAAAAGCGCTGATCACAGCTCCTGCCTTAAATTCAAAAACAGGCCTGTCCACTATCAGGTAATGAAACCAGTTATCAATGATCCAGGGTTTTAAATCCAGTCCGTAGGCGAGCATGGGATCATAGCTGAACCGGCCCTTAATCAAAGAGAATGTACCAATGACGGCAGGTTTATCCAACGAGAAAGCCGGTACATAGGCAATACCGTTACTATTTATACTAACCCTTGCCTCCGCTTTCAGTTTTTTTGATCGGGTACTATCTGCATTTTCCTGCGACCATGTAGGCGAAAAAATGAATAGAAATGCCAGGGGTGCTAAAAGTTTTATCATGTTTATCTGCTTTTCTCAGGTTCCTGGAATCCAGCGATAAGTGCATCCCTGGTTCAGATGGATGAATTCAATATCCGGTATGTTTTGTGAGAGATGCTGATTGAGCAAGCGCATGCCCATCTCTTCGGCGGTGCCATGATTAATCACAACCAACGGATCTCCCGTATCCTCAGCATAGCTGGTCTGTGTCCATGTCCTGACGGTGTCATCAATCGCAATAACCAGATCGGGATTTAGCTCCTGGTATTGAGTAGGATCACAAATGCACCCCGTCCCCAGTCCCACCGTCGATACCATTCTGTCCTGATCTCCATAGAAAGCAACACCGGGCTGGTTCAACACCATCAGCTTATTCGCAATATTTTGGGCTACATTCCAGGCGCTATCAGGCGCTACCTGGTAAACATTGTAATAGTCCTTAGACCTCACAATATCCTTGTTCTCATATCCCAGGGCAAGACCCAGTGCAAAGGGTATTCCAAATCCCTTAAGGATATCCGGCACATCATGGCTCCTGATGATCACCATTTCATTCTCTTCTATCCACCTTTTTTTGTTCTCAACAGCCTCTACATATTTTTCCTTTGCGGGTGACGGAGTGCTCACGAACATTTCGTCCTTCCCATCCAGATCCCAGTGTGCATAGAAGGTTGGCTCATGCACAATCATGAGATTAATTTCCTGTTCTTTTGCCTTTCGAAGTGTAGAAAAATAGGGCTGCCAGCAGGTCCCGACCTTGCTTATTTTTGTTAGAGGATTCCCAATCACAATCCGATCAACGGATGGTTCACCGACTTCGTGGAGACCCCGAAGGTAATCCTGCATATCAGCAGCAGTGTGGATGTCCCGCTGTGGGGAATTTGCATGTAATCCCAGGCTCAAAGATCCCAGGGAGATAAGGGAGGTGTTAATGATGAAATCTCTTCTTTTCATATGCATATCAAATCAATCACTTTGTCTGCATTTTCAAAAATGCTATGTACCATCTCCTGCCATCGATGCGGAAAGCTCTTCTTGCTCTCCTCTGTTGCACCAGGACCCACAGCAGATTGCATAATCTCTCCGGAATTCACCACCCTCCCTGGCATGTAACTTACTTCCACACTCCTGTTCGTATCAAGCCGGGTAAGGCGCAGGTTTGACTCAATTGCAGTCCCGAAAAACAGAAGTCCGCGCCGGTTAAAACTGGCATCAATACCCACAAAACCTGTATCTGCAGTTGCCCCCGTAATATTGGACAGCACCTGGGCAACTACACCCGTATTGCCATCGCTTAACGATGCCCGCAATTCAACTTTGATTTTCCCCCTCTTTGGAAGATCTGTCCCATAAAGGGTTTGAAGCCCTTTCAAAGCCATCAGATACGCACCGGCAACCGTTGCACAGCTATGACCTGCCATTTTAACTATATCCAGGTAAGAGAGATCTATAATCCCCTCCTCACTGGCGCCCAAGAACTTACTTAGATCGTCCTGAAGAACAATGTGTTCAACTTCATCATAAAACTTTGGATACTCCATAGCTTCTAATATAAATATAAATCAAACACCACGCTTCATTATTGAAAATTCCAGTAAAAAAAATGGGCCGATAAAAAAGCCAGTTTGGGAACAAGGATGATTATCTCTACGATTCATTCCCATCCATAGACGAATTAGAAGGCCCCTATTACTCCTGGTGGCGATCGGCCCTTACGCAGTGTTTCTGATCTTTTCCCTAAACATTCTTCTAATTGATTTGTTATCTGGAGTATAAACCTTCAAAAACAGACCTATTATGAAATTTAAAATTACATCGAGCCTTCTGATTTTACTTGCATTTTCCGTGGCATCCTATGCACAAAAAAATGATGTTGACGAAGCCAAAAAAACAATAGCCGAATTTAAAGAGAAAGACCCGGGGATGAGTCAATTTTTCTCCTCAGCGCATGGCTATGCGGTATTTCCTGGCGTTGGGAAAGGCGGCCTGGGTGTGGGTGGCGCCGCTGGAAAAGGAACCCTTTTTCAAGGTGGCACTGCAGTTGCCGATACCAAATTGTCACAGCTTACAATCGGATTTCAGGCCGGTGGTCAAAAATATGCAGAAGTTATTTTCTTCCAGGATGCAGAAAAATATAAAGACTTTATCTCTGGAAATTTTGAGTTTGCAGCACAAGTCTCAGCTGTGGCACTTACATCAGGAGTATCTGCTGACGCGAAATATGAGAATGGCATCCTGGTCGTAACTATGGCCATAGGCGGACTTATGTACGAAGCATCAATCGGAGGCCAGAAGTTTAAGGTAGAGCAGTATTAAAGTCCCGATCAGGGCTCAAAACTAAGCTTGATAAACCTGGTTTCATAGTGCTCAATAAGCAAGGGAGCAGTAAGTACAGTAAGCTGCTCCTCCAGCACAGAAACCTCCTCAACGGATAGGGCGCCGGTCTCTTCCTGAAGCCTTCTAATATCCAGGATGGCATGGCCCCCTTCCACCTCGCGCAGATGCAGGACGATCCCTTTCCCATCCAGGGAAGGAGTAGAATTCACAAGCAGCAGGTTCGGAACACCTAAATCCAACAGCGAACGCGAAACCAGTTCGGTGGTCCCGGCATTAAAGGAAGGCAGCATGACCCTGGATATTAGAGGAGTTCTTTCTGCCTTCCCAAAGCGGGTGGCAAACATATCTGAAGGATCATTGGAAGAGGTGATGCTATAGGACCAGCGTAGTTCACCTTGTTGACTGGCCTTGAAATTGGTCACCCAGTAATTGTTAAGGACCCAGGAGTATATATGATTGGTTTTAGGTTTCAGCTGGTAATAATACCTCCCGATATTGATATCACCGAAATGCACCAGGGGTATATCCTTGCTCACAAATACAATTTGTGCTTCATCGCTCTTCACTGCCGCAAAATTTTGAATGGTATTCCAGTCAGCCGATGTCCCTGCCAGCTGGTTTACTCCAGGATAAACCACCCCTCCCTGAGCCTCAAATGCCAGCCTTCCCCCGTCCAGTTTAAAGGGAAATGCCACATAGACTGCTTCCGGGGTATAAACCGGGAGCTTGACCATCTTGTAGTGCATCTCCATCTTTTTCTGCCGGTGGTATAGTCGGATTTCAATCTCCACCCCTCTCCGCCCGGCACACACTGGCATATCACCACGCAAAAAGATACTCTTGTAAATGCTGCCATTCTCCTCCTTGGTCACCCAAATATTCTTAAGCTCGCTTCTTTGCATACCCAATGGTTTGTAGACTGTATCCCTGTTGGTACTGGTCAGCCGTTCAAGTTCATGACGGTTATCCAGCTCCTCATAAATAAAATGACCAAGGCTCAGGCTGTCGTGCTTATCCACCAGCTCCAACCCCAACTCCTTATCAAGTATTTGTTTAATCACACCCCGTTCGGGATCAATGGAGACTGCATAGAATTCATTTTCAAAATCATTGCCGATGTTGGGCTTTTCTATGGTGCTATTTTGGCCCACATTGATCTGGAGCGTCAGGAAACCCATAGCCGGAACATCCTCTACCCAGAGTCCATAGTAGGCTCCTTCCATTCTTCTCTCGTAGACCTGCCAGGGAATCTCCTCTCCAGCGGGTCCGGTGATGGTAAAGGACTTATCCTCAGGAATAATCCCATACTCAATAAACAGATGGACCATGGCCGATCGCTTCCAGTTCAGTGTATTAAATACCGCAATGGTGCTTAGATTTGATTTATTCAGTGCAGGCTCAAGAAAAGCCAGGGCCTTTTCCTGCAGAAGGCTCGACTTCTTTGCGGCTTCCCAGGCATAGGCCGATTTCATACCCCACTGGTTGATACTGTTCTGTGCAAGTGGTTGACGTACACTCTCAGCCGCTCCATGGGTATGTTCATCATAGAATAGCAGGTTGTCATATACGGCCTCGATGTCCCTATGAATATCTGCCGGGAAATCTGCCCCTAGTATTGTAGCCATACTTAATATCGTCTCGCTGCTGGCAACCTCCACATGGGTGTTCCTGACCACTTTGGTTTCATTGGCCGCCGATCCCACTCCATCTGTCCACCAATCGGGCCAGGCTACCTCCTGGACAGGTATGTCCTCTGCATGCTCTTCATCGAGGAATATCATAAAGTCTTTTGCCAGGGCACTTCTCAATTTGGGCCACTCGTATTTATCATTCCACTGCCTGATAATATCACATACCGCCACCGATGGTGGTGAGTTATCTGTAATATAGCCTGAGAATTGCAGGGAGATCTTATCATAGGGATAGTCCTTTTCGTCCAGCCCTCTTAAATACCTGGAGAGATTGGCCCTGAATACATCTTGCTGACCGGAGGTCAGGCTCAGGGTATTTCCATGCATATAGTGCTCGCTGCGGTATGCCAGTAAACGATTGCCTGCGGGCGATTGCCACCAGAAGGCCGTTGGTTTGTTAAAAGGCTTACGAGCCCTGTGCGCATGGATGCCCATGGTCAGGTACCTCACATCCGTATGCTTAAAATAGTCTACCAGGCACCAGGCAATTCCGTTCACATCATTCTGCATGGCTGTGCTTACATCAATACCACTGTTTTTAAGCATCCTGAGGGTTTTTGTTTGAGCTGCCAGGGCTGGTTCATCAATAATCTCCGAGTAATTCAAAAACATACCGGTGGCTTCGATCCGTCCTTCCCTGATACGCTCCACCAGACGATCCACCTGCTCCTGGGGTCTGCTTCTAAGATACTCCCTCACAGACCAGGAGGTCTCACAGGTCCATCTGAATTGCGAGGCATCCGGGAGGTGATCGGTCTGGTCACAATAATCCAGGGCATGGTCAATATAGCGCAGATGCTCTGCCAGGATTTCTGTCTGCGGACGTGTATAACCAATATCCGAATGGGTGTGCTGAACCAGGAAGATCTCCCATTCTTTTATGGGAGCCATGGTAAAAGTCCGCTCCTGGATAACACGATTATGGATACTGATAAATGCCTTTATATTTGTGGGTGCATCTACTTTCGGAAGATGAATTTCCAGGTGATTGTAACCTG
>QMPQ01000235.1 GCA_003648635.1 Bacteroidota bacterium
CCAGGGCAGTTGTTGCCTTGATCGCCCAGGAGGCCAGGTTTGTGTCCAGGCAAGAGGAAAGCATGCAATAATTAACGGGAAGTCAGTTTAAAAAATTCAAAAAATCGCAGAATGTCAGGAGTTGAAGGACGGGTAACATTGGTAACAGGAGCAGGACGTGGAATAGGTCGGGTAACGGCTAATCTGTTAGCCTCTCGCGGTGCAAAGGTGATGGCCGTTTCGCGCAGCGAGAAAGAATTGCAGACCCTGGGCCTGAATTACCTTGTAGCGGATCTGGGTACACCTGAGGGCTGCGCATATGCGGTTAAGGAAACGCAGAATCGGCTGGGGCCGATTGAAATACTGGTCTGTAACCATGGCATTGGTTCGGCACATGAGCGGGTGATCTGGGAGCAAAATCCCGAGCTCTGGCGTGAAACCATGCGTATCAATCTGGATGGCCCTTACTGGTTGTCGCAAGCAGTGGTTAAAGACATGATTGATCAGGGTTACGGCCGATTAGTGTATACAAGTTCCACAGCCGGACAGGTGGCAGAATATGCGGGTAGTGCTTACAATAGCTCAAAACATGGTCTTCTGGGCCTGATGCGATCGCTTGCTCAGGATGCAGGGCCCTATGGCGTGACTTCCAATGCGGTACTACCTGGCTGGGTAAGAACACCAATGGCTGAGACATCAGCGAAAGCCGAAGCGAAGCAGCGTGGTATCTCTATAGACGAAGTGTGGGCGGAAAGAGCTGCGCTTTACCCGGCGGGCCGGGTGGTGACACCCGAAGAAGTGGCCGAGGTGATCGCCTTTCTGGCATCCGAAGAATCCAGTGGTGTAAACGGGGAAGCCATAACCGTAGCGCTTGGAGGAAGCTATTGAGTATAACTAAAAGTCCATCACTAGTCCCAGCCAAAAATCTGTGTAAGGTTCGGATTTAATACACCTCCATTGCCCGCACAGTAGCACTTCCGGCAGCTATTCGCGCAATTTAAGAAGATCAATTTCAGGATCAGGCAGATTCAGTGCATCCAGGGCATCAAATGCCTCCTGGGGAAGCTTAAAACCCCATTGTATGAAAAAGTCCTTCAGGTTGTACCCGCAGGCCTTTGAGGATATAAGCATGAAATAGGCCATTTTTTCATTTCCATAATTGAAACTTCTTGATTTTACCCTCTGGCTCTCTCCGTTATCTTCGCGCGAAAGCTGATGCACTTTAATGTAAAATTCATCCCCAAAAGCCATCCAGAGTTGACGAAACATTGCCAGACGCCCCTTCCCTGTCAACATTCCTGAGGTATTGTAATTTCGATCATCAAGGGGTACCTGAAAGTAGTCTTCAAGTACGTCCCAGATATCGTGGCCCTTAAGCCAGACCATGGCTCCATTAAAACCATATAAGGCCGCCAGAGAATAGATATTAACTGTTACCTCATCCACTTGAGCCCAATCCCATCTTATGGTTTGGTGCATATGACCCATCTCATGCCATATTCCCCAACTATTACTGGATATTCTTTTGGGGTCCATAATTCTGTCACAAGCATCGTGTGAGACCATTACACGATATCTATTAGCCGCCATAAAATAATCAGGATCAGCGGTTTCAGTAATCAGCAACTTGTGAACATTGGATTTGTGGAGTTCGGATGATCCATCAATGCCGCTTATGTAGTCTTCCATGTCCCATGCCCGATCCAGCTTCATCAACATTTCATCCTGGCTGACATCTTTATAGCTCAAAGCCGTCTCCTTGCTTACAACGACCATGGTTCTTTCACTTACCATTTGCACATTACGAAAAGACATGGTGTCTAACATTTCCAGCCACTGTTCATGGCTTGTTTCTCCCAGCTTGTACACAGGAACAGGCTCTCCCCCACTGAAGGTTACCTCAACCTTACCGGAGGGGCTCTCATCGGTGACATATCTCAAATAGAGCAGACCTCCTTTGGAATCTTTTACTGTATTGGTTCCACTTACCAGATTAATTGTGGTGGGAATATCTCCGGCATTATATCTGGAATATGTACCCACTAACAATTTTGGTTCTGAGTCTCCCTCAATATTCTTGACAATAACTTCCATGGATTTACCCGGCGGGAGGTACAATCCAACAGCATCAAAATCGGAGATAGGATACCATATACCTAATCGATTCGCTTCTTTCATACCACTGGGTTTTTCGTCAATGGCATATACAAGTGAGAAGTTACTGACTGTTGGTTCTTCTGATGAAGGCTTTGAATCAAGCTCTTCAGTACAGCCTATAGAACCGAGAACAAACAGAAGCAATATGATATTATGTAAAATCCTCATAATTATCTTAAAAGGTCTCTTCTTTTCATATTTGTCTAATTTATCAAGTTCGGACCTCCTAAATACCCACAATATCTTCATACTTCGCAATAATTGCATCACCCTTTTCAATGATATCTTTTGCAATCGGCTCAACCTGATGCTTATCCAATATGCCCTTTACTATTCTATTTGCTGCAGCAGGCATTTCTTTAGCGTCCATCTCCAGCAGGTCAAGTTTTTCTCTTTTCCAGAATGTGAGTTCACCAGTCATATAGGTCAGCGTATGAGGATGTGTAAGAAAATCATGGCCATGCCCAACTTCTTTAACCGCATCCAGACCAATCCTCTCTTCTGATATTTCAACTTCACGTAAGTAGTTTTTACTGCAATCCCACATGTAGCAGTCAATTATAAACTGTTCAAATGAGATTCCTTTAGCTGAATCAACTGATCCCATACCGGTTACAATGTCTGATCCGCCCATAATTCCTGTGAGTTGAGTAGAGGGGGTCATCACTCCTGAAATTCCACCTTCCACCTTTTTACCCCATCCACCATCTGCCACAAGAGATGGGAGACTGTATCTTTCTGCCATTTGGGCCAGACCGATACTGATAAAACTCTTATCAACTGAATGATAATTAAGGCTAGCGGTAGCCATATTCATTGGCGCAGACTCGGAGCAATAGATGTGGGGTGCACCAGGTGCTGCCATTTGTGAGATGACAATACTCCCCAGATTTTCAGTATTGGCATTTACCATCATTCCTGCCACAGGAACAGGTGCGGACACGCCACCTATTGACATGGACATGGAAGCAACCGGTATCCCGGCTTTTGCCAGTTCTACCTGTGCTTCAATAGAGCCTTCCTCATAGCTTAGGGGTGCAATGGGGCAGGCTATAACAGAAAAGAGGGGGCGTTTTCTCAATTCTTCTTTTCCTCCTGCGATAAGAGCCGCCAGCTCAATCTGCACTTTTGCATCTTCAGCACTTTGCGCTGTAACACCCTGAACATGCTTGGTCGTATTTTGCATGGTCAGCCACAATTCATGTGGACCGTGGGCAAAAGGTGTAACATCTCTTGCAGTTAAGGCCGTCCATAGAAAATCAACCGTATCAACTGCATCTCCCAGTCTTGCAAACTCTGCGATATCCTTACTGGTTGAATTCCGGTACTTTTCGGTGTTATAATCATTCACAAATACTGCAAGTCCGCTGGTAGTCACCCATGGATATGTTTCTGCAGGAACCTTTAGATCACGTCCAGGATCGCGGGCGCATAGTGTAAATTCCTTTTGAACACTCTCTAGAGCACGGTTAACCATCTTTTCAGGAATTTTGGCAACCATCGCTTTGTAATCCACACTCGCTCCGTTCTTTTCAAGTATTTCAAGAACTGGTTTGCTGTGAACTTTTATGCCAATCTCCTGGAGGCTTTTAACACTTTGGGCATGAATCAGACCCATCTCCTGATTGTTCAAAAAAACTGTCTTTGCCTTAGCCATATTATTATCTCCTTTTATTGTTAAACATTTATATGATCGTAAGTGGCCAGGCCGAAATATGACTGGTTGTGCAGTCAAATATGAGATTCATTTCTTACCAATTCGGGTTCTGATCCAGGTTTTCATTAAGTGTTAATTCGTTGATTGGTAAGGGAAGCAGGTAATCTCTGTCCTCATGAAATCCATATCCTCCTTCTGGTCCGTTCAATATAACCTGGAAAGGATCAAGGTATCCCTCTTCATTGGCGAACATATTCGGGTCCAGCTCTTTCAATTCGTCGGTATAAAGTGTACCGGTGAATCTCTTTCCAAACCATAAGTTGTGTGCCCTCCAGCGCATTAGGTCATCAAAACGATAACCTTCGCCATATAATTCCACAGCCCTTTCTCTACGGATTTCATACAGGTAGTCTGGAAGAGTATGTCCGTAATCCGGCCAGTTGGGATCAGATGCTATGGACCCCAGATTGAGGTGCGGCATTCCAACTCTGTCTCTTAACTTGTTAATGGTCATATCAACATCTGCCTGGTTAAGGGTTCCCAATTCGGCTTTCGCTTCGGCATAAACCAGCAAGGCCTCGGCATATCGGAAGAAAATATAACCCACATCATGACTTGGACTTCCGGATTCGGGATCATATTGGGGCAGGCGGAATTTTTGCGATTCGTACCCTGTGGGACAATTGAACACCTCGGGTAAATTAAAGAAGGTTGTATCATCCTGACTAATAGCAATGATATCACCGGGAACCATCAATGTTTGAGCACATCTGGGATCACGGTTAAGCTCCACCAGGTATAGTGTACTGTCCCCCTGAAAAAGCTCACTGAGAGCAATGGGCAAACCATCGGTACATAAGTACATTTGTGTCATTTCATGGCTAATTCCATAACCGTTTGGCCAATTCTGCGATTGATTGCCGAATTGATTCCCATAGGCAAGATATTCTTGGTGTTTATACAACATTACTTCCGGATTTTTTCTGTAATCCGTCTGATTAAAGAGATTATAGTAGGTACTGCTTGTATCTCCTGTTACAAGGGAATAATTACCGGCCTCAATTACTTCAGTAGCGGCATCTGCAGCTGCCATCAGGTAAGCAGTTCCATCCGTTTTTCCTGCAAAGTCTGTACCCAGGTGATACTTCTCCCATGTACCTTCATATAGACAGACCCTTGCCTTGAATAAGCTTGCGATGTCTTTATTTATCCTGGCCGGGCCAACTTCAGAAGCATATTTCATTTTTGAAATTGCCGAATCAAGATCGCTGATCATAAAATCAACCACATCGGACCTGGAGCTTCGGCTGCCATACATGATCTCAACGTCATCCACATTCACAGTTTGGGTTATGATAGGCAGGTCTCCGAATTTTACGAGCAATTCAAAGTAGAACCAGGCCCTGAAAAAATACCCCTCACCGGTATAGTGGTCAAGCAATTCTCCATCTTCAACACGTCCTGCATTTTCAAGAAAATGGTTTACCTCACGTACCTTTGTCCAATCCCATCCTCCTCCTGAAGAGGGGACCGTTAAAGTACCATCCAGCCTTTTGGTATGAGTATCCCAGTAAGCGCCAACCTTTTCAAGCACAATATCTGTCCCACAATCTTTTGTCCAGCCACCACCCATGCCTACATTGGCATAGCCTTCAAAATATTCATACAAGCCATTTATATATAACTCAAGATCTGTTTCAGTGTTCCAGAATTCCGGATCTGAAATCTGGTCCAGGGGATTCCTTTCCAGGAAATCCTCGCAGGAATTTAGCATGATTCCCACTACCAAGGCCGAAATAAGAAATATCATATTTTTCATAATACCAGTTTTAAAAGTTGATATTTAATCCCAGTGATATCGTCCTGCTCAGGGGATATGCGTCCCCGGGTCCGTAATATCTCCCTGAAAATGCTTCAGGA
>QMPQ01000236.1 GCA_003648635.1 Bacteroidota bacterium
GAAGAACTGGATATTCCAGTTTTTCATGATGATCAGCACGGAACAGCAATTATTTCATCGGCCGGACTGCTTAATGCGCTGGAACTGGTCGACAAGAAAATTGATGAATTAAAGGTTGTGGTCAATGGAGCAGGTGCTTCTGCCAGCTCCTGCGCCAGACTCTATATCTCATTGGGTGTTTTGCCGGAAAATATTCTTATGCTTGATTCGAAAGGCGTCCTGAATACCAGGAGGGAGGGGCTGAACAAGTACAAAAAGGAGTTTGTTCAGGAGACAGATGCGGATACCCTGGAGGATGCCATGAAGGATGCAGATGTGTTCCTGGGGCTATCTGTAGCGGATGTTCTTTCACCAAAGATGCTTAAAACCATGAAACGGGATCCCATTGTTTTTGCTATGGCCAATCCCAATCCTGAAATTTCCTATGAGAAAGCTATCGCTGCCAGGGAGGATATCATTTTTGCTACGGGACGGTCCGATTATCCCAATCAGATCAACAATGTACTTGGCTTTCCCTTTATTTTCAGGGGAGCTCTTGATGTAAGGGCCACATCCATTAATGAGGAAATGAAAATTGCTGCCGTGAATGCGCTTGCCGCAATGACTAAGACAGATGTGCCCGAGGTTGTAAATAAGGCCTACAGGGTTGAGAATCTTCATTTTGGCAGGGATTATATCATTCCCAAACCCCTCGATCCCAGGTTGATTTATCATGTGGCTCCTGCTGTTGCGAAAGCAGCCATGGAGAGTGGGGTAGCCAAGACTTCGATCGAGGACTGGGACCTTTATAAGGAGTCCCTGAAAGAGCGAATGGGACTCGAAAGTCGTTTGATACATGAGGTTAGATTAAAAGCTCAACAGAATCCCAAGAGACTGGTATTTAGTGAAGCTGCCAGTTTCAAAATGCTCAAAGCGATACAGACCATTATCCAGGAGAAAATTGCCAATCCGGTATTGCTGGGAGATAAGACTCACATTGAGCAGATGATCTCTGAGTTCCACCTGGACCTGAATGGAATTGAAATTATCGACCAAACAGCACCGACGATGAAGTCAACCAGAGAAAAATATGCTCAGAAACTCTATAAATCCCGCCAGCGAAAAGGGATGACCTACGAGGATGCACTGAAACAGATGCGCCTTGCCAACCAGTTCGGTATGATGATGGTGACAGAGGGTGATGCAGATGCATTCCTCTCCGGATTCTCCAGTAAATATGCAGATGTCATCAAGCCCGCTATTCAGATTGCGGGCACCAATAATCCACAGAATCATATTGCCGGTATGTATATTGTCCATACCAAAAAAGGACCCTACTTTTTTGCCGATACCACCGTCAATGTTCAGCCCAGCGCGCGCACCCTGGTTGACACTACAGTTATGGTGGCCGCACAGGTAAGCCATTTCAATATTGAACCAGTCATCGCGCTGGTCGCCTATTCAAATTTCGGGGCCATCAAAGGGGCAAGTGCCAATCGCTCCAGGGAAGCGGTGGAGGTTCTTCACAGGGAGCATCCCGAACTTATTGTGGATGGAGAGATGCAGATGAATTATGCTCTGAATACGGAGTTGAGAATGCAGAAATTTCCATTCAGTAAACTGGGGAACAAACGGGTGAATACCATTGTGTTCCCCAATTTGAGCTCTGGCAATATTGCCTATAAGATGATGCAGGAGATCGGGGAAGGAGAGGTTACCGGTCCCATACTGTTGGGAGTTGGAAAACCCATACACATCCTTCAGATGGAAAGTGAAGTGCGGGAAATTGTAGATATGGCTGCCTTTGCAGTTGTAGACGCACAGTTTCGCGGCTAGTAGCCCTTCTTGATACGTTTATATCAGTATTTAATTGCCTATTGGTAATCCGCAAGTGATTCCATCAATTTCTTTCGGGTGAAGAAAATGCGACTTTTCACAGTACCAATTTTCAAATCAAGTTGCTCGGCAATCTCTTTGTACTTAAAACCTTCGGTATGCATCAAAAAAGGAACTTTTAATTCATCCTGCAATTTGTCAATATGCTTATTGATCTCTTTATGCTGCATGCTTGAATCAGGCTTTATAAAGTTGGATTCCCTGGAGTTGTTTAGATAATAAAGATCCTTGGTAGTATCCACGACAGTATTCTGCCTGACTGCTTTCCTATAGTTATTTATAAAAGTGTTCTTTAATATGGTGTAAGCCCATGCTTCGAAATTTGTAAACTCGATAAACTTATCTTTGGACGAAAGTGCCTTCAGATACGTTTCTTGAACAAGGTCCTTGGCGGCTTCCCGGTTGGATGTGAGACTAAGCGCAAACCTTTCAAGTCTCTCTTCCATATTTATCAGCTTGCTGTTAAACTCCATTGTAGTCATGATCGTTGGTGCTTTTTGTTATCAATGCGTTTAATTGTTTAACAAATATATGTTTCAATTAAACACTAGTCAAGGGTGTGAACTTTATAACATGCTGAATTATACCAGATTCAAAATAAGAGAATATAGGGAAAGCCTTGCAAATAGAGGAGCAGGAAGTATTTTATTATAGTCTATTCTAAATTACAAAATTCTGAGCTTTTGTTGATAGATTCCTTGAGGAAATTCAACATAAAAGCCGAAGAAGTTCATCCTTAGCTAGATAGACTTTTTATGTAATATTCTGGATAAAAGTAGATAGATCCTCTATCTGCTTGAGATGAATAAGGTTCCTCGAGCTTGGCTCGCGCAGCACCCCCTTATAGCTTGTACAATACAGGATCTTTTTATCCGGGAAGGCTACTCCCAGGTCTTCCAGATAGAGGCCCAGATCAAAACCTGTCTGAGAATTAGTACTGGAGATCAGTATGAAATCAAATCTTTTTGATGCGCCTATGGCCAATACATCGGAATAAGGGACCGATTGACCGAGGTATATGACTTCATGATTAGCTTCCCTGATAAGGTACTGGGAAAACAAAAGGGAAATTTCATGCCACTCTCCTTCAGGAAGCAGCAAGAGGAACTTCTTACCATTTTGATTGAAAGTATTTGATATGCGGTCTGTGGCTCCAATTATTTTTTGCCTGATCAGGAAGGATACAAAATGCTCCTGAGCAGGATACACATCTTCGGACTGCCAGAGGATCCCAACCTTCTCCAGGAAGGGATAAAGCACATCAGTTACAGTTGATTTGAAACCAATTTTATTGATCGATTTGTCGATCATGGCTTCCAATTTGTATTCATCCAGGTCGATCATTGAGAGGACCATGGAATCAATAAGTGTATCATTTGAATAGGATGTGGTGGAGACCCTGAGAATTTCCTCCCGGAGCTCCAGATCACTTAATCGGGCGATGCTGGAAATTTTGATACCATGGCGATTCAATACGGCAACATTTAGAATCTTTTTCAGTTCACTATCGGTATAATATCTGATATTGGTATTGGTTCGGTGGGGTTCAATAAGGTCATAGCGTTTTTCCCAAATCCTAATGGTATGGGCCTTAATGCCTGATAGTTTTTCCAGTTCTTTAATTGAGTATACGGCCATCGACAGAGACTTCCTTCACGTTTCCAGGCAGTAAACAATCTTTGGGCAGGGTTTGTTTATTCTTAGGTCAATATAGATTAGACAATCACTTTTTCTTGATGACCATGAGACCATCCCGAATGGGCAGTAATAGATTTTCCACACGCCGATCTGCTGTGATTATCTTATTAAACTGATCTATGGTTCTGGTGGTTGAATCTTCGAGTTGGGTATCAAGGACCTTGCCCCCCCACAATACATTATCGACCAGGATATATCCACCGGTAGTGACTTTGTCAATTAACTGCTTGTAGTAGTCAGGATAGTCATCTTTATTGGCATCCATAAAGACCAGGTCATAATTGTCCTCTAAGGCCGGTATTACTTTCAGGGCATCTCCATTGACCAATTCGATCTGTTCATGAAGTCCTGCTTTCCTGAAATATTTGAGAGCTGTGCTGCGAAGTTCATCATTGACCTCGATGGTGGTAAGGGTACCACCGGGCCTGAGTCCCCGCGCCAGGCAGATCGCGGAATATCCTGTATAGGTTCCGATTTCCAGGATACGTTGTGGCGATAGCATCTTCGAAAACATGGTGAGAAAGCTTCCCAGGATATGACCTGACAGCATTCTGGGATGAACTACTTTCAAATAGGTGTGCCTGGATAACTCTTGTAACACAGGATCTTCCTCACGGGAATGCTCCACCAGGTAGCGGTCGAGCGTTTCAGCATCGGTAAACAACTCCATTATTCAAAAATTAGAGTATTCAGCTTACCGGGATCGATAATTTCATTGGCCGTATCCCGAAGTTTACTGGATGTAATGTCTTCCAAATTTTTCATAATTGTTTCCAGGCTATCCACCCGGTTGAAAACCAGGTAACTTTTGCCGGATGTAAGCATTAGGTGCTCATTATTTTCGCGGGAGATGGCCAGTTGCCCCATCAGTTGTTTTCGGGCGTGGATTAGCCTTTTGTCAGTAATCAGGATGTGGCGCAGCTTGCGGATCTCTTCCCGGGTTACCTGCATGGACCTGCTGAATTTATCCGTATCACAACTGAAGTAGATCATCATGACCCCGGTATCGGTATAGGGCGAATAGTGCGATTCGGCACTATAGGAGTAGCCTCTTCGCTCTCGCAGCGCCATATTGAGCCTGGAGTTCATTCCCGGTCCGCCCAGGATATTATTTAAGAGGTAGAGTTGTAATCTTCTTTGGTCTGGTAGCGCATAGGCTGGTCCTACCATCATGCAGTGCTTTTGATAAGCATTTCTTTTCTCGATGATTTCTTTTGCTGAGACCGCAAGGGGTTGAATGCGTTCTCTGCTTCTTGATTTCTGTGGGATGTCGCCGAAGTATTTCTCTGCTGCCTGACAGAATTTTCTAAATGAGATATCTCCCACCAGGGAGAGTACCATTTCGTCGGTGGCATAGTTTTCAGCCAAAAATTTCTCCAATGTTCCATTCCGGAACCTGCCCAATGATTCTTCTGTCCCCAGAATATTTCTACCAATGGAGTGGTCGGGGAAGAGCAGCTCTTCGGCCCTGTCAAAAATTAGTTCTGAAGGAGAATCATCATATCCCTGGATCTCACTGAGGATTACTTCAGCCTCCTTTTCCCTCTCCTTATCCGAAAAACTGGAATGGAGGAAGATATCCTGGATCAGCTCCATGGCCATTCGGTAGTCTTGTTTCAAAAAAGAGGCGTACAGAGCCGTCTCCTCCTTGGTGGTGTAAGCATTGATCTCTCCACCCACATCTTCCAGCCTGGAGATGATCTGGTAAGGGGATTTTTTGGTAGTGCCTTTGAAGAACATATGTTCCATAAAATGGGCCAGGCCGTGCTCTTCCCGGTTTTCATCACGGGTACCCGTGTGGACGATCAGACCAAAGTGGGCCACCTCGGACCTGTTGGGCCTGTGAATGAGTTTGATGCCATTCTTTAGCTGGTACGTATGTAGGTCTGTGTCCATTTCAGCCACAAATGTATAAAAACTAAAAAAAAATATTAAATTTGCATCGCTTTTATAGCATCGGTGCCATAGCTCAGTTGGTAGAGCACAGGACTGAAAATCCTGGTGTCCCTGGTTCAATTCCTGGTGGCACCACCGCCAAACCGCGAAAGCCCCCGTTAA
>QMPQ01000237.1 GCA_003648635.1 Bacteroidota bacterium
AAATCTCCGATGAACACGAACGTATACTACATCGTCTTTACCGTTGGTGAACATGCCACCTGTGGCGAAGCTCGTAAACCAAGCGTTTACTCTGCTGGCCTCGGCAGAACTCCAACCTTTGGCGAAATTAGCATATCCCCCAAGCACTGCCCTATTGAGGTATAGTAGGCTTAGCTCGTATTTAGATGGCAAATACCAGTCGCTATAATAACTGTCTTGATAGTTGAAATATGTAGGGGCTTCATCATCTTCGACACCTTTGATAGCACTAATTCGTTCTGAATTAAATTTACCAACGCCAGTAGCAGTAGATGTTTCATTCTGCCTTCGTATTCTTGCGCTTCGATCGACTGTGGAAGTTATTATACCATGTTTACCGTTCTCATGAATATAAAATACAATACCACCACCATAAGATTCACCAACGTAATGAGTAGGTTGACCAAACATAATTGCGGCCAAAAATACTCCTGCTAAAAAACTTAAGACTCTTTTCATAACTATATTTTTTGTTATAGTACATGTTACTTTTTTACTCCAAGAAGTAAGCTGTTGGGATCGAAATGTGTATGCGACAGACTCTGACGGTCGCAATTTTCAACTTCCAGAAAATGGAAGACATAAGAATAACAATGAAATAAGTCAAATTGTTTTTTAATAAGAGAATATGGATAAGATGGCTCTGTGATCCGAATTGAAAAATCCCCCAGGGGGATCGTCCATGACAATTTTTGAATGGCTGGTGCTCAGCTTTGATCCCTTGTAGTAAATAAAATCAATCCTGTCGGATATAATGTCATCACTAAGAAATCCCCATGTTCCATCCATTGTAAGCTTGGGGTCAGGATGTATTTCCCTAAAGGAATCCGTATAACCACGTGCTTTCATCAATTTACTTACGGGCCATTCTACTACTTTTCCATAGTGTGATTCTTTTGTGCTCTCGATCCAGTCCAGATGAGATCCCGAATTAAAATCACCTCCAATGATAACAGGTAGTTTCAGATGCTTCTCCAGGCTGTCCACGCAGTTCATAATGGCTGTAATTTCCTGTAATCTTGATTTTCCTTCTCCTTGAATCAGAGAATCGGGCGATAAGGTTTTAATGTCCTGGAAATAATCGGGGAGATAGTGCAGCCACAGGTTAACAAACAATATACTGGTTCCATCCACATCAATAATCACTGCGTGAGAATTGAAGGGGCGAAAAATTTCAATGGTATCAATGATGGGGTATCTACTGTGTATGGACAGGTTTGAACTTCCTCTCCATGAAAAGGAATAACCGGCATCTTTAGCTATATCCATTCCGCAGCAGTAGGTCTCCTGCATAAACAGGATATCAGGACTTTCCTGTAAAAGAACTTTTAGAACATTTGCCGTGTTCGCTGTATCCTGCTCAAATTCAACAATTTTATCTCCATGAAGTCCTCCATGCCAGATATTCCAGGTCATTACTGTAAGTGATTTTGGCTGTTGATCTGAGCAGGCAGCATAGAGAAATATTGCTAAAATGAAGAGCACTGTTTTTGTGATTCGCATTCTTGATCCTATTAATTCAACTCAGGTAAATCTAAACAATGCTCGGAATAATACACTTCTGTCAGGCCTCTTTTTAAATCGCCACTTTTTAATCCCATCCTATTCATTACATTTAATGCTTAAAGGGAGGAACTATGATAGGAGAGAAATTTCAAGCCAAAGCTGCATATCGCGCCTTGAAGCTAATTTTTTACTCATTGAATTCAGGTTTGCTGATATTCTTTATAGTGGCAATATATCTCAATGAGATGCAGATCCCTGAATTTAAAGTCGGTTTTGATATCCTTACCTATGTTAATGTATTCCTGCTGGCTTCCATTCCTGCCGGATATAGCATATCCTCACGAAAAATGGAGGCCATTGATGCAGGGGATTCCTTTTCAAGTAAGTTCGGACAACTTCAAGCGGCCATGATCATCCGCTGGGCTATGATCGAGGGGACTGCACTATTTTCCCTGGTGGGTCTAATTGTGCTACAGGATGCTAAGCAATTGGTAATCTTTGTGATATGCATACTGGTACTCTCCTCCAATACAGTGACTAAGGAGAAGGTGACTCGCATGGCCAAATTGAATGCAGAAGAGTCCAGGTCTTTGGATGAATGATGAGATATCTAAGTCCCATTCAGTTTTCTTACAACTTCCTGCTTGTAGCTGCGCGAGATGGGCAGCTCCTTCTCCCCCATCATTACATATTCCCGAGAGAACGAAGTTATCTTGGCTCTGTTCACAATAAAGGAACGGTGAATTCTCATAAAGCCATCAGGCAGGGTACGCTCCATATGGCTGATTTTCTCCTTCGAGGAAACTTCTGATCCATCCTGCAGGTGAATTTCAATGTAGTCTCCCAGGCTCTCAATATATAGCAGATCATCAAACCTAACCTTCGCTGTCTGCCTGTTGGAACGAATTGTAAAATAACCCTGGTCAAGCTGCGCCTGTTTTTCCTCTAACTCTACAATGGCCCTTTGATCCACAAAGTAGTGCTTCAATAGTAAAACAAAAGAGGTAAACAGCACAATAAAATATAGGATTCCTGCCATGGAAAAGACATCGGTAAACAATACTGCATTCTCGTTGATACCATAAAATACTATGAGCAACAGGGCCAAAATAGCAGCGATCATCTCCAGGCATACAGAGACAACCAACATATAGATGGAATAAAGTCCAAACTGCACAAATCTCCGCTTGAACAGATAGCGTGGTACCAGGAAGTAATTAAAAAAATAGGAAGTTCCCATAATTACAGGCAACAACAAGGAGACATAATAAAAGGCTTCCATACGTCCTCCGAACCTGTCTGTGAAAATAACTGTCAACAGGCCATAGACAATAATCCAGAAAACAATATGGTGCCAGGTCTTCATTTGATTTACATCTTAAATATCGCAAAAAAATACACTTGTATGAGTAAAAGTCGGCAGAATGCAGGTTTCGAACCGGATTCGACCTTGCGCTGTATCCCTTGCCGCCCTTACTTTGTAGTATAATTATGTTTCACTTAAATTTTAATATTATGAAAGAATGGTTTATTAGTGGTGGTTCCCTCTTTATGAGTATTCTCACCATCCTATTGGTTATTGTCGTGGCTGTATCTGTTTATTTTGTTGTTTCCATTACCAGCGGAAAAGCAAAGGAAAAAACAAACTTCAGACATCAGCTTAAATATGTGAAATCAATTGGATTGTTTACAATGATCACGGGGATCCTGGGACAACTGATTGGGCTCATGGATGCCTTTAGTGCAATTCAACAAGCAGGAGACATTTCTCAATCCATTATAGCTGGCGGCCTAAAGATTTCTATGATCACTACTTTAACAGGTATTATTATTTACCTGATATCCATTGCAATTTGGTTCTTACTGGACCTCTGGTATCAAAAAACATTAACGTCATGAAAAAAATACATTTTATATCCAAATCAGGGTTAATCACCCTTTGGATACTGTTCATCCTGTAGCAAACCACCTCTGTGACAGCCGTAAGCGGATTTAGTGAAGATGAAGCGTTCCCTGTAGATTATAAGGTGAATGTTTCTGTTCAGGACCTTCTTGACGGGAATGATACTTACCTTGGCTTTATATATGATTTGCTTAATGAAAGAAATCAACTGGCAAGATTTTGAAAAAATAGATTTAAGGGCAGGCACAGTGGTGGAGGTGACCGAGTTCCCCGAAGCCCGCAAGCCTGCCTATAAATTGAAAATCGATTTTGGTGATGAGATCGGTATCAAACATGCCAGTGCACAGATTACTGACCACTATTCCAAAGAAGATCTCCTGGGAAAGCAGGTAATCTGTGTACTTAACTTCCCACCCAAACAGATCGGCCCCTTTGTCTCCGAGTGCCTTGTTACTGGCTTATACCGGGATGATGGTTCCGTGGTCCTGTCAGTTCCCGACAAGGAAGTCAGCAATGGTGCCAAATTTGGCTAGTAACTATCCCCTCCACAAGACATGAATGATTTGTATATTTGAAAAGATAGCAAAACAGTTGAGCCGTTCACTGGTGGTCTTTGAGGAGGCCAACCTTCAGAAAGCTGCCAGGATGAAAACCAAGCATAAAGAGTACAGACTCCTGTCCAGAGAATGGAAACAGAATCCATCATAATGGGAAGCAGAATGGACAAACTAAGCCGGATAAAGACCATCCATAAAATCAATGACTACGCCACAAGAGGGATCCCATTTGTATTCCTCATAAATTTTAGCGGGGAGGAAAACATTGTTACCACTCCTGAAAAAGCTGCTTCTGCAGGTTTCTTCCTTGAAATGCCGGACTTGGTGAACCATACCTTTAAAAAGATCCCTTGTCCATCCATCCAGCTGACAAAAATGCCACCCGATCCGGGACGATACCAACACGCTTTCAAACATGTCATTGAACAGATACATTATGGAAACTCCTTCTTACTGAATCTTACCTTTCCCACACAGATCGAATGCAACTATTCACTTCAGGATATTTTTATCCAGAGCAGGGCCTCCTTCAAACTATACCTTGAAGATGAACTGGTGATTTTTAGTCCGGAAAGGTTTATAAGAATCCAGGGAGAGTCCATCTCCTCCAATCCCATGAAAGGCACCATTGATGCCAGTATCCCCGGAGCTCACAGCCAGCTTGCCTCGGATCCCAAAGAGGATGCGGAACACAATACCATTGTAGACCTGATCCGGAACGATCTCAGCACTGTAGCGTCGCAGGTGAGAGTCAGGCGCTTCAAGTACATTGAAAAGCTGAAAACACACCAGGGTGAACTACTGCAGATGAGTTCTGAAATTACAGGAAAGCTACCGGCTGATTTCAGGGCGACTCTGGGTGATATCCTCTTTCGATTGCTACCGGCAGGCTCCATTTGCGGTGCCCCGAAAAAAAAGACCCTGGAAATTATCAGGGAAGTAGAGGTATATGAGCGGGGATTCTACACGGGTGTTTTCGGCTACTTCGACGGACAGAACCTTGATTCAGCCGTAGCCATCAGGTACATCGAGAAGCAGGGAAAAAAACTGCTGTTTAAAAGCGGTGGGGGAATTACTTTCAAGAGTGACTGGGAGAAGGAGTATGACGAAATGCAAAAAAAAGTATATGTCCCTGTTTATTGAAACCATACAAGTTTTTCAGGGCAATCTACTTAACCTGGCCTATCATCAGGAACGCTTTGAACGGACCAGAGTTGAGGCGCTTGGATTGAAACATCACCCCAGGCTAAGTGAGGTAATTCTAGTTCCCAAGGGACTCGAACATGGGGTATTTAAATGCCGGGTGAGTTATCATAAAGAAATTTCACTTGTTGAATATGAGCGCTACCAGGCACGGGCAGTTCGCTCCTTAAAAATGGTCTATTCGGATTCCATTGACTATGGATTTAAATATTCGGACCGGGGTGAATTAAATAAATTATTCAGCCAACGGCAAGAGTGTGATGATATCGTAGTGGTAAAAAACGGATATGTAAGCGATAGCTTTGTTGCCAATGTAGTATTCTGGGATGGTGCATTTTGGGTGACCCCTGACACTCCCCTCCTGGCTGGTACCATGAGGGCATCTCTGCTTGCCAGGGATTTGATCCGGGAAAGCAAAATCA
>QMPQ01000238.1 GCA_003648635.1 Bacteroidota bacterium
CTTTTTTTTATGTATAACCCTGCAGTCGGGATGTGGCTCAGTCTGGTAGAGCACAGCGTTCGGGACGCTGGGGCCGGAGGTTCGAATCCTCTCATCCCGACCAGTTTTTAAACGTTTTCCCGGTCAAGGTGTCTATCGCCATACCGGGAATAACCGTGCCGGCATCAATTTTAATGAAAATATAAATTAAATTCATAAAAGTTTTTTTATCTTGACAAAAAACCAATTCCTATCTTATATTTTGGCGTTAATTGGGGCAAATTGAATCTATAATAGATCTATTTTTCTTTTAACCAAATCAGAGGAAGGAATGCTATGAAAAGACGAGAATTTATCAAAAAGGCCGGGGTCGGAGCTGTTGCTGCCGGAGCTGTCATTGCTGGAGCTCCTGCCGTACATGCACAGAAAACTATCGAAATCACAATGGTTACTACGTGGCCTCGTGATTTTCCCGGTCTGGGTACGAGCGCCCAGCGCTTTGCCAAACGATTGTCTGATATGACCAATGGTCGGATGAAAGTTAATTATTATGCTGCCGGCGAACGGGTAAAGGCATTTGATTCCTTTGATGAGGTTGCCTCAGGCAATGCACAGATGTATCATGCCGTCGAATACTATTGGAAAGGCAAACACGCTGGTTTCTCTTATTTCGGCTCTGTTCCCTTTGGTTTAACCTACGGTGAAATGAACTCCTGGATACGTTATGGAGGTGGCCAGGAATTATGGGATAAGCTGGGTGCCGAATTTGGAGTCAAAGGATTATTGTGCGGTAATACGGGTTCCCAGATGGGTGGATGGTTTCGAAAAGAAATCAACTCCCCCGAGGATCTGAAGGGACTGAAAATGCGTATTCCAGGTATTGGAGGCGATGTCATGGCCAAGCTGGGTGTTTCTACTGTTTCCCTTCCCGGAAGCCAGATTTATGAAAACCTGATTTCCGGAGCAATTGATGCCACGGAGTGGGTCGGCCCATGGAATGATTCATTCATGAAGTTCTATGAAGCTGCCAAGTACTACTACTACCCGGGCATGCATGAACCAGGGGCAGTACTGGGCCTGGGGATGAATAAAAAGTGGTGGGATGGCCTTTCAAGATCTGACCAGCTGATAATTGAAGCTGCTGCATCCATGGAAAATGATTATGTGATGGCTGAATTCAATGCAAAGAATGGAGAATCCCTTAAAAAATTGGTTACTGAGCAGGGCGTGAAACTGCGTGAATTTAATGATGATCTCTACGATGCTTTTGGTGAAGCAGCTGCGGAAGTATTTGAAGAGACAAGAAAGCATAGCCCGCTTACAGCAAAAATCCATGACAGTTTTGCAAAAGCACGTAAAGAGCTTGGTGGATGGATGAAGGTCTCTGACCAAGCCTACCTTAATCAGCGTAACCGTGTACTTGATGTCTGATCAATGCCAATAAGTCTTTTAATGAAATTTGAGAGGCTTTCAATAACGAAGTTGGCCGCCAGGGGTAAGTATAGGCGGCCAACTTTCCACAGCCATGCAGGCAAAATATACCCGATTCCTTTTTTATAAACAGACCACACCTTATGAACTCATCAGACATCATCGATACAAGTGATTTACCAGGCGAAGCAGCGAAAAACCATGCTTCAGTTCCTAAAACAGTCAATTTGCTGACACGAATATTTGCATTGTCGATTGTTACGGTCATGCTGACTTTTTTAATTAACAACTATCTGAATTTCTGGCAGCAATGGCCTGGACTGCCGTCTTTTTTTTCAAACCAGGGCTGGTTTGGTCTGGAACCCTTACGTATTCCCCTCGCAGATGGCCAGATTACAAAAGGGTGGCTTCAGTTTCTGAGTTACCTGGGAGCAGTTGTTATTGTTGTCCTTTATGTACTGAGGACACACAACCGGTCCCTGCGATTGGATGCGGATTTACTGTCCGGGTTTTCAGCCTATATCATTCGTGCTGCCTTCTGGATTGTACTGATTATAGGGATTACCGATATCATCATCTCCTTTCTCAGGGTGGAAAATTTTCTGCCGGCATTAGTTGGGGATAATTTAGCAGATGCCATTGGGCGCGCACGCTTTCGTGCCATTTATGTTCACTTTCCCTTGATACTGGTATCACTTATAATCGCTTTTTTTAATAAATCTCTGGGATTCACCTGGCTGGCGTTCCTGGTGGTACTGGCAGAATTTCAGATTGTTATTTCCCGATTTGTTTTTTCCTATGAACAGCCTTTTATGGGGGATCTCGTACGGTTCTGGTATGCAGCGTTATTTCTTTTTGCCAGTGCCTATACTCTGGTTCACGACGGGCATGTTCGTGTTGATGTTCTTTATTCTCGTTTCAACAAACGTAACAAGGCATGGACCAATACAGTCGGCACACTTCTGTTGGGCCTGCCCCTGGGCTGGGTTATCCTCGGCACCGGCATGTGGAAAAAAACCAGCAGTATCAACAGCCCGCTGTATGTTTTCGAAATTTCACAGTCAGGTTATGGCCTGTATGTGAAGTACCTGATGGTTGGATTTTTGGCAGTCTATGCTGTGTCCATGATTGTACAATTTTCCAGTTACCTTCTCGAAAAGGTCGCTGACCTCCTTCAGGAACCCGATGGCAGTCAGCTGACGGAAAGCAAATAGTAAAGTAAAAAGGATAATTAAATGGAATTGGTCTTTCTCGCTATTCTTCTTTTAATGATGATAACTGCGCTTTCTTCTGGTTTTCCAGTTGCCTTCTCATTGCCGGGAGCAGCAATTTTATCCATTGGATTGGCCGCGTTGTGCGGTTATATGTTTGCAGGAGATGCAAGCTCCTATTTCGTAGAAGGTGGCCCCATACAGTGGCTCAATGCCGGAGTGACAAATTTTCGAAGTCTCTATTGGAGTGTTGAACGGGATACCCTGATTGCGGTTCCCCTGTTTATTTTTATGGGAATTATGCTCCAGCGTTCCAAGATAGCCGAAGATCTTTTGGTTGCAATGGCCCAAATGTTCGGTCCGGTTCCAGGAGGGTTGGGCATCTCCGTTGTCCTGGTCGGAGCACTTCTTGCGGCTACCACCGGTATTGTAGGGGCAACGGTCATTGCCATGGGGTTAATTTCACTTCCGGCAATGCTGAAAAACAATTATTCCAAACCATTGGCAACAGGAACAATTTGTGCATCGGGAACCCTGGGACAAATAATTCCCCCCTCTATTGTTCTTATTATTCTTGCCGACCAGTTGACCAGTGCCTCAGATCAGGCCAGTACAATCCGAAAAGCAGCCTATAAAGCTGCAACGGGTGAATTTACAATGCCTTCGGTACTGGATGTCACCTCCACCAGCGCCGGAGAAATGTTCATGGGAGCCCTGATACCTGGTTTAATGCTTGTAGGATTATATATCCTTTATATCCTGTTTGTAGCAATAGTCAAGCCAGGCTCAGCTCCACCCGTACGTTATGAAGGAAAGTATGATGGAAAATTCATTATAAACATTTTCATGGCTTTAATACCGCCGCTGACCCTTATTCTTCTGGTTCTCGGGTCCATCATAATGGGCGTGGCCACTGTCAATCAGGCAGGTTCGGTTGGTGCCGTCGGAGCCATAATCATGGGAGGGTATCGCCTATACGAAGGTAAACGAAGCACCTATTACCCTGCAATTCTCGCAATCGCCTCAACCGTAGTCATTGCCATTATACTCACCTTCTTTGACCTGAACGTAAAAAATATCAATGAGGGGGATGGCATCGGTATCTTCATGGCTTCTATTGCTGTGGCCATGCTGTTGATTGCCGTGATCTGGAGTACCTGGCGGATATATAAAATTGAAAATACCCTCAACGATGTAATGGTTGAAACTTCCAAAACCACTTGCATGGTTTTTATTATTCTCATTGGTGCGGCCATGCTGACCTCTGCCTTTCGGGGTTTTGGAGGGGAAGAACTGGTCAAGCATTTTTTAACCAATCTCACGGGAGGATTCTGGGTTCAGTTTATAGTCGTAATGGGCGTGATGTTTGTACTAGGTTTTTTTATCGATTTTCTCGAAATAGCTGTAGTCGTAGTTCCAATCGTAGCACCAATACTGCTTGCCGACCCAGGGGCCAATGTGACAGCAGTCTGGCTTGGAGTGATGGTTGGTCTTAATCTTCAGACTTCATTTCTGACACCTCCCTTTGGTTTTGCCTTGTTTTATCTGCGTGGAGTTGCACCGGCCATAGTCAAGACACTTGAAATTTATCGCGGAGCAATTCCCTTTATTGGATTGCAGCTGGTTGCACTGGTGATTGTTGCTGTTTCTCCCATTATGGTGAACTTCCTTCCAAAGTATGTTGCTCTATCTTCTGAAACTGCTCCTCCTCCAATCAATCCGCGAATGCAATTTTGCATTGAGGAATATCTCTTTGATTACTATGATAATCAAGGTGAGCAGTTGCGGGGCCATATCACCACCATAGGTACCATTGATATCAGTAGTTTGCCGGCAAAATGGCAGAAGGAATTAAAAAAAAGTCTGAAACAGGCATTGAATACTTTCGATCTGGTAGAAAAGATTCGTGCGGCTGAAGCAAATCTTGCCGCTTATTCACCTGAATACCGTCCACATCATGAGTATGTCCGCGGCCTGCAGATTAAGATTCGCAATATTAGCCTGGAAATCGATGAATTGAAAAAGGATTGGACAAGGGGTTCCCAGAGCGATTCCCCGGACAAAGAATCTCTAAACCTGATTAAAGCACAAATCGAGAAAAGAGAGGCTTCCATAGCAAACCTTAAAAACCAAATTCCTGAAAGCTGGTCTAAAATTCGCAAACGTTATGTGGAATTGGAAAAAGCTGAAAGAAAAGCTCGTAGAAATTACCGGAACAATGTTGACCAGGCTTATGAAACGATTGCGGAATTACAAAAGGTCATCTCAGGAGCAGATGAACTGGCCTCTCTTGAACAGCAATTGACAGCGCTTGAAACTATAATAATCAATGAGCCTGTCAAGGTTGCTATGGATCGGATCAAAGAATCGGTAAGGAGTCTTGGTAAGGTGGCAGGCACAAACTCCATTAAGTCCAGGTTATCCAAGGCACGCAGGGCTGTTAAAGGGAAAAAACCAGAGCCGGAAAAGGCTGTCCTGCTTCTGAAAGAGGGACTGAAATTATATGCTGTTGAAGTCGACTGGCGTCGGCGGGCCGCAGCTGAAATTGCCCCTGCTCTTTTAGCCTATGACAATGCTATAAAGGATTCCATCGGTCTTCGACTGCAGCGAAGGTTGTCTTCTGATCAGGTCAAAGCGGTTGCCAGATGCCAATCGATACACCGTGATTATTCATTGCAGTTCTAAGGGGGCTTAAGAATAATTTGAAAACATGAGGGAATGCGGTGTCCAGGTGGTAACCATTTTTCAGATCACCTGAAAGACGACAGGATCAATCCCGCAAGAATCAGCAACCCACCCAAAAAATGATAGGAAAAAAGGCTTTCTTGTAAAAAAAAATAAGCAATAATCGAAGTGAATACCGGCAATAAATACATAAATACCGATGCAATGGATGCCCCTGCTGTTCTGACCCCGTAGTTCCAGCAGATATAAGAAAGAATGGAAGGAAATATGCCCAGGTATAAAAAAATC
>QMPQ01000239.1 GCA_003648635.1 Bacteroidota bacterium
AAGATTCTAATGAGCAACAGAGAGTTTTATGAGATCAGCAATTAAGCTTTTATATTTTAGCATGGGATTCTTTCTCCTGTCATGCGGCGGTGAAGGTGAACACCCCCTGAAGGAAGAACACTATTACCTGGAAGAGGTCCATAAGGAATGGCTTGCTCCCGACTCTATAGGAGAAGTGTTCATTATGAAAGATATTAATGGAATCTCGTCAAGCTTCAGGATGACCGGAAAT
The DNA here is from genome assembly GCA_003648635.1 of Bacteroidota bacterium. Taxonomy (GTDB): domain Bacteria; phylum Bacteroidota; class Bacteroidia; order Bacteroidales. The sequence goes on from QMPQ01000239.1 coordinate 233, forward strand.
AATGAAACATTTGGGAAAAGCTGGAGTACGTTTCTGGGAATCAACACCCGGACCTCATATACAGAAGAGTGTTTCCAATCATTTAAATCCGGTTTTGGCATGGTCCTGGGAATCTCCATGAGGGCTAACAGTCCACCACATGGAGATCATATCACCATTTCACTGGAACAGGTAGACTTCTCGTATGACTTTGATTTTGAAACCATATACAGCCTGTATACTCCATTTGGTAACAAGAACCTTCTGATGACTGACAAGGGCTACGAGGCACACGATGACCTTGAGATCATGTCCACTGTTGAGATTCTCGATTCACTGCTTACCGCATACGGGACTTACCAGGAGGTTCTGCATTTCACCTTAAAGGATTTCAACAATTATTGGATTGATTTCACAGTAATTGAAATATACCTAGCCAAAGAAGTAGGACTGGTAAAATATGTTTTGGCATCAGGAATTTCGAGCGAACGATTCCCTAAATAGTACTGAGCATATTGCTCTTATTCTTTGTCCAGAATCCACATTAGACCACCCCTGAGATGCTCCACAAATAAGGGATCTTCGTAGAACCAGGGATCGTGACCCAGGGCCGTATAAAACTGACGCCCACCTTCAAACTCGTGGCACCAGGCCAGGGGAAATAACTGACCAAAGGTCTCACCGGGATATTCATCCTTTCCTTCATCCTCCACAGTGGTCATGTCAGCCGATAGCACTACATGTATATCAGGATTCAACTGGAAGGAGTAGTAACATTCATCCTTAATGGTCCACCTGGCAGGCAGATGTGAAGTGGATGGGTGATCCGCATCAGTCAGCACCACATCAAACTCCTGGTGAGGAGCATGGCGGATAAACTTGCCACCTACCATGGCCCAGTACCAGGGCCATTCCCTTTCTGTGGCATTGGCCGAGTGTATGGCCATAAATCCTCCCCCACTCCGTATATATTCCTGAAAAGCTTTCTTCTGCTCCTCGGTATCAAATCCTTCATTGTTGGAGTTGGAAAATACTATGGCATCGTATATCTCCAGATTCTCGCTGGTAAAAACCGAAGGTTGATCCGATACCTCTGTAAGGAATCCCTCCTCTGCGCAGATTTTTTCCAATGCAGCAACGCTTGCCGCAATGTTCTCATGCACATAGCCTTCTCCGTTTTTGGTATAGATCAGAATACGGATTCTTTCACCTGGTTCTACAGCAGAGCTCTGCAAAATTCCAAGTGCAATCAAAAGGGCCACTAGTAATTTTTTCATATTCCGTTTTTATAAGGTTAATATTAGTCAATGGAATGCTTTATATTAACTTGTCTTTAAAGCATTTCTCTCCAGGTAAAGGAAAAAGAACAAATTTACTGATTTTCGATAAACTTTTGGACAATTTCGAGTGGTGCTCCTCTGCAAGAAGCGATATAATAGCATGGAGACCATAGTCCACCTTTCCAGTAGTCCTGTTCAAGCTCGGGGAACTCCTGCCTGAGAATTCTGGATGAAACTCCTTTAAGGCTATTCACCAACCTTGATGGTGTGGTATGTGGTAATGGTTCAATCAGTACGTGCACATAATCCTTCTCTCCCCTGGATTCAACAAGCTTACATCCGAAGTCATCACACACCCTATTGAAGTAAAAATGCAGTCTTTCGCACATGGTCTCAGTGAACACTTTCTTTTTGTACTTAGTAATAATGACCAAATGCAAATGGAGTGAATATTCGACAAATTTCTTTGTTCTTAGATCTTGCGTATTACGTTGATATTTCGTATATTTAGTATATATGTTAAAGATACGAAAAGCATATAAATACAGATTAAAGACCAATAGTAATATTGAGAATAAACTGTTACAATATAATGGCTCTGCTCGGTTTCTGTGGAACAAATGTCTGGCCATGAATCTGGAGCGGTTGGAGAAGAGGCAAGCGATACTCTGGTACAACGAACTGGCTTTTTGGCTTACTGTATGGAAACGATCAGAAGAGTACGGTTTTTTGAAGGAATGTCCTTCTCAGGTATTACAACAAAAGTTAATGGATCTGGAAAAGGCTTTTAAAGATTGCTTTGATAAAAGCCAGCCCTTAAAGCGTACCCCTGTATTTAAGAAAAGGAGACTCAATGATGGAATACGTTTTCCCCAGGGCTTTAAGATTGATAATCGCAGGATCTTTCTTCCAAAGATTGGTTGGGTGGGCTTTTACAAAAGCCGTGATATATGCGGCATAATTAAGAATGTCACCGTCACCCACCGGGGTGGGCAGTGGTTTGCTTCCATCCAGGTTGAAGAAACGATTGAAATAGGTAAGCATGCTTCTTTTTCAGAGATAGGGATTGATGTAGGGATAAAATGCTTTGCTGCCTATTCAGATGGAAGCAAGGTTGAGGGAGTGCATAGTTTCAGGAAGCATGAAGAGCAGCTGGCATTAGAGCAGAGGAAACTATCGAGAAAGAAGAAAGGTTCAAAAAACTGGAAGAAACAGAAAATAAAAATAGCAAAACTTCATCGCAAAATAGCTAATGTACGATCGGACTTCCTTCATAAGCTGAGTACCGAGATAAGTGAAAACCAAGCCAAGGTATATGTGGAAGGACTACAGATCAGGAATATGAGTGCATCGGCAAGGGGTACTATCGAAAATCCTGGTCAAAACATCAAAGCAAAGTCAGGATTGAATAAATCCATCCTAGACCAGGGTTGGTTTGAATTCAAAAGACAGCTTGATTACAAGCTTTTCTGGAGGGGAGGAATACTGGTTGAAGTCAACCCCAAGCATACTTCACAGCGATGCTCATGTTGTGGTCACACGGCAAAAGAGAACAGAGTATCACAGGTTGCCTTCAAATGCCAGGTATGTTGTCATGAGGATAACGCAGATATAAACGCCGCTAAAAACATTTTAACCGTTGGGCAAACGGGGATGGTCTGTGGATCGAATCGCATAAGCGATCGGAAGCAGAAACCTGCAGGAACCCGTGAGGAATTACTGCCCCAAGCTTGTTAAAGTCAAAGGAATCCATTTTCTTTAGGTGATGGAGGATGTCAATTTGGAATATGAAAAGAAAACTACTGATTTTAGGATTATTATTTCTCTCCTCCGCACATATCCTGGCTCAAAATAAGGAGCCAGAGTTGGCCGAGGGACTGACCGAGGTTCACGATCTCTTTAATACATCAATGAATCCCGCGGTATCCTGCTACAGGATTCCTGCCATTGTTACAGCTACCAACGGCGACCTGGTAGTCGCCATCGACGAGCGGGTGCCTTCCTGTAATGACCTGAGAGGAAGCGGTGATATTAACATTGTGATCAGGCGCAGTCAGGATCATGGTAAGAGCTGGTCTGAAATCGAAAAGATTGTAGATCTTCCCGAGGGAAAGTCCGCATCCGATCCTTCCATGATTGTGGATCAGGTCACCAGCGAGATCTTCCTGTTTTACAACTTCATGGACCTGGAGAAGGAACCTGGTATCTACTACCTGCATGTGATCAAAAGCTCCGATCATGGGAAGTCGTGGAGCGAAGCTGAAGATATTACATCTCAAATTGCCAAATCCCAATGGCACAAAGATTTCAAATTTATCACCTCCGGCCGAGGCATTCAGACCAGATCCGGAAAGCTGCTACATTGCATGGTTAACCTGGACCATGGCCTGCACCTTTTTGGAAGTGACGACCATGGAAAGTCATGGCATTTGATTGACACAGCCCTGAAACCAGGAAACGAATCGAAAGTGGTGGAACTTGAAGATGGGCGCTGGATGGTAAACTGTCGTGCCAATGGAAGAGGAATACGCTATGTGCATGTAAGCTCAGATCAGGGCATTAGCTGGGACAGCAGGCCTGAGCCCGAACTTATCGATCCGGGTTGCAACGGGAGCATCATCCGCTATACTTCAACCATAGACGGATATCAGCTTAGCCGTTTGCTTTTTTCCAATGCCAAAATGAAAAAAGGGAGAGAAAACATGACTGTCAGGATCAGCTATGATGAAGGGCTAAGCTGGACTGAGGGAAAAACTATATACCCGGGTGGTTCCGCTTACTCTTCTCTTACAGTGCTTGAGAACGGAGATATCGGTCTGTTCTTTGAAAAAAATGACTATACAGAAAATGTGTTTGTAAGCTTCTCCCTGGAGTGGCTTACCGATGGGGCGGATCATTACGAAAAGCCTCAGAAAAATTAACTGCCATGAATAGGATAGATGGATACATTGCTGCCCCTTTCACACCCATGTTGGAAAATGGGGACCTGAACCTGAACCTGATACCGGAATATACCAGTTATTTAATTCGCAATAATTTGGATGGTGCTTTTATTTGCGGAAGTACCGGTGAAGGGGCCCTGCTGAACAAGGAGGAGAGAATGGCCCTTGTAGAAAAATGGATAGAGGCAAGTAAAGGGAAATTAAAAATAGTCGTTCACACCGGTGGGACAAATTTGAGGGACCAGCTTAGCCTGGCTGCCCACGCAGAGAAAGCCGGAGCATGGGCAGTGGCAGCCATGGCGCCTGCCTTTCTTCCTCCCTCAAGGAACGAAGAGCTGATAAGTTACTGCAAAGCCATTGCCAAATCAGCTCCCGGCCTGCCCTTCTATTACTACCATATTCCAGCATTAAATGGTGTACATCTTTCGGTGACCGAGCTCTTGAGCGCTGCCCAAAGGGAGATTCCAAATTTTGCAGGTGTTAAATACACCTACCTCAATATGTTTGAATTTGAGCAGTGCCGCCACATTGCTGAAGGGAAATACGAAATGATGTGGGGATTAGATGAGATGTTTCTCGACGGACTGGCCTATGGAAACCGTTCAGGAGTGGGTGGAACCTACAACCATTGTTTCAGTCTCTATAGTGATATGAGCAAGGCCTATCAGTTGAAGGATATGGAGAAATGCAGGGAGCTTCAGCACAAATCTCATCAGTTTTGCGAGATCCTGGGGAAATACCGGGGAAACATCATGGGTGGGAAACGGATCATGAAATTCCTGGGTTTGGATTGCGGCCCCAACCGGATCCCCCTGCAGACCATCTCAGATCAGGAAGAAATTATGTTGAAAAAGGATCTGGAAGCCATTGGATTTTTTGATTACTGTAATCACTAGAGTACATAGAAGAATGAACGCATGATAAGCCTTCGACCCCCTTTCCTTCTTCTCGTTCTGCTCCTCCTTTCAGCTTCCCGGGAAGCTGCATCTCAATCGGATTATAGGAATCAATTTTCATGGTCGGAATACCCAGATCTTCCTCCACCTCCTGGAGTCGAAACACAGTTGGGTATTGCCTCCCCTTTTGCAGGTACATGTGGTGATGTGGTGATTGTTGCAGGGGGATGCAATTTTCCAGCTAGACCGGTTCGCGATGGAG
>QMPQ01000240.1 GCA_003648635.1 Bacteroidota bacterium
AGACAGGGGGCCATTTCCAAGAAGCTGAACCAGGTAATGAGCAGAGCGCAGAAGGAAGGCTGGGTAGATGCAGATGCGGCTCCCACCTACCGAAACGACCGGCCAGTTATACCGGTGATCTCTGGAAATAAGCGGAAGCTGGGAGGGATGATCCACGATGAATCGGCCACCGGAAAAACAGTCTTTATAGAACCAGCCGAGGTCGTGGAACTTTCCAATGAGATACGTGAGCTGGAGTATGCCGAACGCAGGGAGATTATACATATTCTTCTGGAATTTACTGCGGATATCCGTCCTTATATTACTGATCTGCTCTCCTCGCAGGACTTCCTGACCACTGTCGATTTTATCAGGGCACGGGCCCTGTTTGCCACCCGCCTGGGGGCCATCAGGCCACAGGTGAAAAATGAACAGTTGTTCGACTGGCGGGAAGCGCGTCATCCACTGCTTTACCTGGCACATAAAGCGGAAAAGAAAGAGATAGTACCACTCTCATTTCATCTTTCGGACAAGAACCGCATCCTTCTTATTTCGGGACCCAATGCCGGGGGAAAGTCAGTTTGTCTGAAAACCATTGGATTGTTGCAGTATATGCTGCAGTGCGGCATGCTGGTGCCCTGTAGTGACAGCTCTGTATTTGGACTCTTTGCGGGTATTTTTATTGATATAGGGGATGAGCAGTCCATCGATAATGATTTGAGCACCTACAGCTCTCACCTGCTTAATATGAAGTATTTTCTGAAGCATGCGGCTGCAGATACGCTGGTGCTTATTGATGAATTTGGTACAGGTACGGAGCCCATGCTTGGAGGAGCTATTGCAGAGTCGATCCTGGAGAAGTTGAATCAGGCCGGTACCAGCGGGATTATCACCACACACTATACAAGTCTGAAACACTATGCAACTTCTTCGGAGGGTATTGTGAATGGAGCCATGTTATTTGACAACCAGAAGATGCAGCCCCTGTATCAGTTGCAGGTTGGAAAGCCTGGCAGTTCATTTGCCTTTGAAATAGCCAGAAAAATAGGTCTGCCCGAAGAGGTGCTTGGCTCTGCTTCAGAGAAAGTGGGACAGGATCATATTGATTTTGACAAGCATTTGAGAGATATCCTCAGGGATAAAAAATACTGGGAAGGAAAACGTCAGAAGATCAGACAGTCGGAGCGGAAACTGGAGGAGCTGATGGGACGCTATGAACAGGAGCTTCTGGAGAGTGAAAAGCAACGCAAGGCCATTGTGAAGGAAGCCAAAACGAAAGCGGATGCTATGCTTTCAGGAGCCAATAAAAAGATAGAGCAAACTATCCGGGAGATTAAGGAGGCGGAAGCTGAGAAGGAGCGAACCCGGGAGGTACGAAAGGATCTTAGTGAGTTCAGAGAGGAGTTGGAGATAGAGAAAGGGAAAGAAGAAGAGAAGGTGGAAAGGCAACTGAAGGAGATTCGCCGAAAGGGCAGTGAACTGGAGACCAGACGGCCCGATTTGCATCAACGCTCAAAGAAGACTCTGGCTCAGAAGCAGGTGAAAGAAGATCCGGAGATACGGGTAGGGGATATGGTTCGTATCGAGGGCCAGGATGCAGCAGGTGAGGTCATGGAGATCAAAGGAAAGAACTGTGTCATAGCTTTTGGGATGCTTAAGACCAATACCAAGCTGGGAAAGCTTCAAAAGATACTGTCAGAGGAAGCAGGCCGGTTAAGAAGAAAGGATCAATCTAAGGTAAATCTTGGTGAGTGGGATGTGAGTACCCGGAGGGTTCAGTTTCGTCCTGATATCGACCTGCGTGGTAAACGTGCTGATGAAGCCATGGAGATCGTGGTTGATTTTATCGATGAGGCCATCATGGTAAATGCCCGGGATCTGAGAATCCTTCATGGAAAAGGAAATGGCATCCTGCGCCAATTAATCAGGGAGTACCTCCACACAATGGACCTTGTTGAGTGGTATGGAGACGCCCATTTGGATCAGGGTGGCGCTGGAATCACAGTGGTAAGACTGGAAGCATGAATTTATGCAAGTCAAGATGAAATTATTCAGGATTGCTACTCAGATACTCCTTCTGTCTGGAGTTATAATGATGAGTTCTTGCGAGACAAAAACCGGGACTCCCAATTTTCTCCTGATTATTACGGACGATCAGTCCTGGGAGCATTTGGGATGTTATGGTGATCTGGCTGTAAAGACTCCTTTTATGGACAAACTGGCAGAGGAGGGGGTCAGATTTGAGAATGCTTATGCTGCTTGCCCCTCCTGTTCGCCCTCAAGGGCAACAATTCTTACAGGTCAGGATGCATACCGCCTTCAGGAGGGCGGAGTTTTAACAGGTTTCATTAGAAGTGAATATGAGCTCTTCCCGTCCATCCTGAAGAAAAACGGATATGTGCTGGGTTATACGGGGAAGGGATACTGGCCCTTCACCAAAGATGCACCAGATGGTGTAAATGAACCCATTGGGGTACGATATGACAGGCATCGACATGAGGAAGTGCCTGAAGGTATTTCCAGGAGAAACTATGCCGCTAATTTTGAAGAGTTTATCAAAGAAAACAAAGATAACTCCCCTTTCTTCTTCTGGCTCGGACTGGGCGAACCTCACAGGCCTTATGAAACGGGAAGAGGTGTGAATATCGGGATTGACACCTCGCTTATCCGGATTCCTGCATTCTTTCCAGATGTTCCTGTGGCCAAAGTGGATATGGCCGATTACCTGGCTGAGGTGCAGTGGGCTGATGATGTTGTGGGAGAAATGCTTGAAGTACTTGACTCCAGGGATCTGAAGAAGAATACAGTGATCATTTTTACTTCTGACAATGGAATGCCATTCCCAAGGTCCAAAGCCACCCTGTACAATCACGGTGTGAGAATGCCCCTGATCATTGCATGGGATAAAAAGATTAAAAGCATGAGGGTCGTTAAAGATCCGGTTAACCTGATTGATCTGGCACCTACCATACTTGAACTTTCCAATCTGAAAATACCTGAGCAAATGACCGGTCAAAGTATGCGTACTCTACTTCTTTCAGATTCATCCGGATTCAGTTCTGAAAAAAGGGATTTTGTGGTTACATCCTTTGAAAAACATACACATTGTCGCCCCAACGAACTTGGTTTTCCCAGGAGGGCCATACATACGGAACAGTGGACATATATCGTTAATTATGAACCAGACCGGTATCCCATGGGAAACTTTGAAATACGGATTCCGAACTGGGATATACTTGGCGAGACAGATCCAGGACCATTGAAGGAGTTTTACATCAAAAATAAGACCCACCCGGACTACCACAAGTATTATGATCTTGCCTTTGGGAAAGTGGAGCGCGAAGAGTTGTATAATCATGAAGAGGATCCGGATATGATTCACAACCTGGCAGATAACCCGGATTATCTTGAGCTTAAGAATCGTTTAAGTAAAATGCTGGAAGATTATTTGCTTCAGACCAAAGATCCCAGGGCAAGTGGAAATTCACCATGGGATGAATACAGGCTTGATAAATAGAAAATATGTTGAAGTTAGTTCCGAGAAAGGAAATTGATGTACTGAAATGGGACGATTTGATAGCTTCATCCCCGGCCGAAACCATATATCCTTATTGCTGGTATCTGGATACTGTGTCTGAAAACTGGTCAGCCCTGGTTGTGGATGATTACAGGTTTGTAATGCCTGTGGTATGGAAGAAGAAGGTTGGCATGAAATATATATATCAGCCATTCTACACCCAGCAGCTTGGTGTGTTTGGCAGGGAGTATGTGGACCCTGAATTGATCCAAAAGATGCTCCGGATTCTCTATAAGAAATTCAGGTTTGGAGGCATAAATTTCAATGTTAAGAACCTGGTTGGGGAAGACTTACCTTTCATAGTGGATGATAAATCCAATTATGTGATGACCCTGGATCAGGATTATGATATCCATTATAAAGGGTTCACTAGCAATGCCAAAAGAAATATCAAGAAGTCCATAGAGTTATCCGAGCAGGTGGAGAGAAATTTGCCGGTGGAGGAGCTGGTCAGATTAAAGCGGGAAAATGATGTACTCCAGCGTTCCGAAGAGGATTACCGATGGATGGTGAAGGTGTTTGAGACCATCCAACAGCATGATGCGGGAAAAATATATGCCATTCGGACTGGGAGCGAGATTACTGCTGCAGCATTTTTTGCCTTCAGTAAAACCAGGGCGATATACTTACTTTCAGCCTCCAGTCAGACAGGAAAGGAGCAGCGGGGAATGTTTCGCATTATTGATACCTTTATTAATGATTATGCAGGTTCAGGAAAGATCCTCGATTTTGAGGGTTCAAATATTCCTTCGGTGGCACGCTTTTTTGGTGGATTTGGGGCACAGGCTGATATCTACCAGAGCGTCAGTTTCAACCGTTTACCAGCCACACTCACCAAGTTGAGATAGCATGAACGAAGGCATCCGGAATACAATCTCATCCATGGCTCGTCCAATGAAGCTTGAGCGCTTGATCAGTTGGTCGGGGCAAAAAAATATTTTCCCCTTTTACCATACCGTTTCTCCAGAACCGCTGCCCCATATCAGTCACCTGTACAGGGTGCTTAAGCCTGCTGAATTTGAAGAAGACCTTGATAAGTTATTGCTTTTCTTCGAACCACTAAGCCTGGGGGATTACCTGGAAAACAGGGGCGGGGGGAGGACTAAGCCCAATATGGTGCTTACTTTTGATGATGGACTGAAAGAGTGTTATGATTTCATCGCTCCACTGCTAAAAAAGAAGGGCGTTCCGGCCACATTCTTTCTGAATAATAAGTTTATCGATAACAGGGGACTCTTCTACCGGTATAAGGCGAGCCTCTTGATTCACCAGCTAAGAAATGATTGCAGGTCAAAGGAAAAGGTGGCCGCTTTTCTGAAGATATCTGAGGAGCAGGTGGAGACATCCGTTCGGATGATTGGCTGGGATCAGCGTGCACTGCTGGAAGCCCTGGCAGTGGAGGCGGAGCTGGATTTTGCAGGATATCTACGTTCCAGACCGGTTTACATGAATAGCAATGAGGTAGAGGACATACTTGAATGGGGCTTTGATATTGGAGCTCATTCATCAGATCATGTTGATTTCACCAGTTTGGATGCAAGCGAGATGAACCAGCAAGTCAAAGCCAGTGTTGAGGACCTTCAAAAACGCTTTGGGGTCCATACGGCTTATTTTTCATTTCCCTTTACCAGTGACGGGGTACCCGGGGAGGTTATTGACAGCTTACTGGAAGAAGGAACAGCGAGCGCTCTGCTGGGAACAGCAGGATTGAAGCGGACAGGAAAGTGGTCCTATATCCAGCGTATACCCATGGAAAAGTACGAAATGCCGGCACTTGAAACCCTGAAAGCCGAGTACCTGTCTTATTTATTGAAGATGCCCCTGGGCAGAAATCGTCTCAGGCAGTAATCAGCCAACGAACATCACATCGCCATCTCCATCGTGAATCACTGGATTGTCAGGGATAAGACCTGTGAGCTTTTCATGGGCAAAGATCAGTTGAGGCATTTTCC
>QMPQ01000241.1 GCA_003648635.1 Bacteroidota bacterium
AAAGAGGAGCAGGATAAGGGGTGCGATTGCTCTTCTCATCTTAATAAGATGCAATAAATGGCCTACTGGTTGCTAAAGCTCTGCAAAAACTTTCTCCAGCAGTGCTTTGGTGGCCTTGATTCCTTCGTCTTCTGAAATCTCGGCACCTTCATATTCGATGCCCACATAGCCTTTAAATCCGGAAGCCTTCACGATTTTCATAATCCGCAGATAATCCATGTTGGCCTCATTTCCTTCAGCATCAAATACATTGGACTTGGCGCTTACACCCTTGGCATAAGGCATCAGCTCCTCCATTCCCAGGTAACGATCGTACTCATTCACACAACTGTCAGGACCGGCCTCAATGCAGAAGTTTCCAAAATCGGGCAGGGTACCTACATTGTCCATTCCCACCTTGGTCATTACTCCGGAGAGCCATTTTCCATCGGACGAGATTCCACCATGGTTTTCAACCACCACATTGATGCCCTTGCTGGCACCATATTCTCCCAGCTTGGAGAGTCCGTCCACCGCATTGGCACCAACCTCTTCGGCAGTTCCCTCTCCTGCAGCATTTACGCGAATGGTCTTGGCTCCCAGGAAAGCAGCCACATCCACCCAGGGCTTGTGATTTTCCACAGCAGCCATACGGGCCTCAGGATCGGAATCTCCCAGGTTGCCCAGTGCATCACACATGATCAGTCCCACAGTCACACCGGCTTCCTCACAATTCTTCTTAAACTTCTCCCAGTATTCCATATCATTGGCCTTGGTAAAATAAAAGGTATTCACCAGCTCGATACAGTTGATCCCGTACCCGGCCGAAACTTTCGGGAAATCGAAGGGGTCTATATCACCCTTAAGCAGTGCGTCAGGATCCTCCGTCAGCAACCGGGCAAACTCCACCCAGTCCTCGATGGCTCCGCCAAAATACGTTTTATGCAGAGACCACTGGGCCAGCGAGATTTCAAAATCGGGAGTAGCTTCTACGGTAGCCTGCTCTTCAGTTTCAGCAGCAGGTTTTTTCCCGGTATTACAGGATACAAGTAAAACAGTAGCCACTGCCATGAACAGGACTTTAGAAAGCAATTGATTTTTCATTTTCATCAAATTAGTTTGTCGGTTAAAAATGCATTTATCTCCATGAAAGAGATTCCGACAAAGGTAAGAATAGTTTTTTGGCGATCTACAAATCCACCGGGACTCCGACGAAGTAGAGGTCAAATCCTCCTTTGCCACCGATCCTGTTCGAAGAGAAGACCAGCATATCTTTGTCATAATCCACCTCTGCATCGAACAGGATGGGTCTGTATTCGTCAAATTCAGTATTAATGGCTGCCCCGAAATTTACAGGCTCGGTCCATGCTCCATCTTCAAATTTCGAATAGTAAAGATCGTAGCCACCTGAACCACCAGGGCGATTGGAAGTAAATACCAGGGTATTCCCAAAAATATAGGGGCATTTATCATCATACTCGCCCGACAAAACCTGATCCATCTCCACCGCCCGCTCAAGGGTATCGGACAAGATTCCAACGATCTGACCATTACTATACTCCACATCCACGTAAAAAATATTGAAAATCCCATCCTCACGGTCCGAACAGAAATAGATCCTGGAAAAATCTGAGTTAAATGCAGGGTATAGATCATTAAACTCGCTGTTCAGGAAGGCTACAGGCATGTTATCTAAAAAATTGAAGTCATCCGAATTGTAGGTGTATCTAATATCAAAGTCTCCCTCCAGATCCGTAGCATAGAGCAGCACAAGTTCGGCATCTGAAAACTCCTCATAGGGGCTGTATACTAAGTAGGGACCCAGCTCGTTGCCCACTGTGTTTATCTTCCTCACTGAATACACAAGGATCCCGAAATCCTCCACAAGACTATTCCAACCACCGTAATCATTGCTCACCTTCAGATCACCTGTGGTTTTACTGAAGTCCACATTCATGGGCTCATACTTGATGTCAAAGTCCCCTCCCTGGTTGTGCCTGTTGGTGGAGTAGCAAAAGGGAACCGTTGAGCCAAGCGAAGGTGCCGTCGAATTATAGTCGTCGTACTCGGTATTAAAATCCTCCAGGTTCACCGGAATCTCAGGCAGTTTTCCTTCATTGTATTTGTATCCGTAAAAGGGACAGGCCCATAGAACCAGGGCCATAAGCAGGATGGGAATGAATTTCAAATAGCGCATAAGTTTATTTATTGAATTTCAAATACAAATATAGTTAGTAGCCGGGGTAATATGCTTCCCTCACATCACTTCTTAATCAGGAGGACAAAATTCTCATTTGAGTTGCGTGACCAATCAATATTATCTCTTAATTTTAATGAACATTTGACCAAAGCACATCCGACATGAAAAACTTCTTCCTTCCTGCCCTTACCCTGATCCTGTTCAGCTGCCAGACGAAAGTTATGGAGCCGCCTGTTCTGGCACCCTTTACGGATCTCGACACCATCTGTACCAACGACTGGTGGAATCGCGCCCCCAATCCCATCCACGATGTGAAGGTGGAGCGCGACCAGGTGGTAGCCTTCGGGCTCTATACCGTAATGAATAATACCCTGAAGCTGAGTGCGCAGTTGTATCCTCTTTATCCGGATGAAACGCGCACGGTAAGGCTGGAAGTGCAACGCGGGGGACAGTGGATAGAGATCGCCACAGAAGAAGTGAATGACCTGGGCTGGTCAGCTCTCTTCAGAATCGAGAACTGGGATGCCACCCAGGATGTGGCTTACAGGCTCAGGCACGGAAAAGAAGCCATATATGAAGGCTTGATCCGAAAGGACCCGGTCGATGCGGATGAAATTGTGATGGTGGCATTCACAGGTAACAGCAACAGGGATCGAGGCAGCAGGGAAAATTACATCCGGAATGTCAATGCCCTGGATCCGGATATTCTATTTTTTTCGGGCGACCAGTCATACGACCACAAAGAACATACTGCAGCGTGGCTGCTGTTTGGTTCCCAGTTCCGGGAAATATTCCGGACCAGGCCATGTATCTCGATTCCCGACGATCATGATGTGGGACAGGGCAATCTCTGGGGTGAAAACGGCAAGGTTTCCACGGCTCAGGGATGCGACGACGGCGGGTACAGGTACCATCCTGAATACATAAAGATGGTGGAGCGCTGCCAGACCGCCAACCTGCCCGATCCCTTCGATCCCACCCCCATCGGACAGGGGATCGGTGTCTATTATACGAGCCTGGTAGTGGGTGGAGTGGACTTTGCCATTATCGAGGACCGCAAATTCAAGTCGGGCCCCAAGGGCAAAATCCCCCAGCAGGGACCCCGGGCCGATCATATCACCAATCCGGATTACGACCCGGGTGCACTGGACCTGGAAGGTCTGGTACTGCTAGGTGAGCGCCAGCTGAAGTTCCTGGATCAATGGGGAGCTCAGAGAGAAGGTGTGGAGATGAAAGCCGTATTATCGCAAACTGGTTTTGGCGGAACCGCACACCTGCACGGAAGTAAAGAGAACCGACTCTATGCAGATATGGATTCCAACGGATGGCCACAGACAGGGCGCAATAAAGCACTCAGGGCCATCAGGAGGGCCGGGGCAGTGCATATTGGAGGAGATCAGCATCTGACCACCCTGGTCCGGCATGGCATTGAAGAATTCAGGGACGGTCCCTGGACCTTCCTGGTTCCTTCAATTGTGAACTACTATAAAAGATGGTGGTGGCCCGGGGATGAGCAGCCAGGCATGAATCATGATCCGGATAATCCATTGCCATGGACGGGGGACTATTTCGATGGTTTCAACAACAGGATTACCATGGTGGCCTATGCAAATCCTGAAGGATCCATGGATGGTTCCGGTTTCGGACTGATCCGCTTCAATAAGCCTGCAAAAGAGGTCACTTTCGAGTGCTGGCCACGGAATATCAATGTGATGCAAGAAGGTGCAAAACAGTACACCGGCTGGCCTGTCACGATACAGCTCGATCCACTCTAATACAGCCAGACCTGAAGTAATATTTAAACCCTATCAATAGCTGGAAACAGCGAATTTCAGCTGATCCCTGGATGGTAGTTCTTCATCACTAATTTAGTCTCTTCCATTCTTCAACGACCTGATAAATAGTGTCACGAAACAATTGAGGCATCTCTTGCTTGAAGAAGTTAAGCTCATACTCAATAGTAAACACGAATTCAACTCTTGAATTATTAAATTCTTTCATTGCCAGAGACATTGATGAAAGTGTTTCAATAAGCGTATCATTGCTAAGCTGATAGGTCCCGTATCCATGCCACTCTGAAGAATCAGGGGCGGGATCAGCAGTCCACATTACATAACCGTCAAAAAAGATTTTCTGCTGTACACCAATATAGTCTGCATAAATAGTATCATCATCCTGAACCCAATATTGACTGCTTAGTTCCCAAACACCTTCTACCGGATCAACAGCCCGGATATCCTGATCGGAAGCACCTTCATCAGATTGCTGATTGCAGGCAATGCAGAAGGTAAACAGGGTAATAGATAGCACAAAAAAAACTGCATAATTGTACTTTTTCATAGCTGAAAGTTTTATGGATTTGCATATGCAAGTTAGACCATTAATCAGTGACAGTCAACTAATTCGCAAATGAAATATGTTTTAGTCATCAATGGCCTGACCAACCAGAAGACGGAACTTCCACCCCGTCTCATCTGACCAGGTATCCTGGGTCTGTTTCATTAAGATTCCAATGACGTTCTCAACAGGATCGGCAAAGTACTGTGTATTAAAATAACCGCCCCATTCAAATGTTCCCTCGCTGCTTCTTCCTCCCATGCCGGCTCCCTTATCATCCAAAACACCAAATGCCAGGCCGTAATAGCTGCCTGACTCTCCCAGCAGGTCCCCAACCTGGTTGGACATGATGGTCTGGACTGTGGTTCTGCTGAGCAGACGTACTCCGTTGTATTCTCCATTATTCAGGTACATCTGCAGGAAGCATGCATAATCCTTAGCCGTACTGGAAAGTCCGCCCCCGCCGGAAAAGAAACTCATTGCACCTTTGATCGGATAATCAGGATCGTAGTAAGGGCTGACTGGATACTTCACCCATTTGCCATCCTGTTTGGACTGGACAGAAACCATGCGGCTTTTCTTTGAGTCAGGCAGGTAAAAGTAGCTGTCCTCCATTCCCAGTGGATCAAAGATCCGCTCCTTGAAAAACTGATCCAGGGGCTTTCTGGATACAATCTCTATCAAATAACCCAGCACATCAAGTCCTTCACTATATCTGAACTTTGCACCGGGATCATGATGAAGGGGGAGTTTGGCCAGTTTTTTAATGTTCTCTTCTATACTGACATCTTCGGTAGTAAAAGCATCAATGATCCCTGCTTTCTGGTAAATCTTTCTGAAATTATCATCATCAATCATCCCATAGCCAATGCCGGATGTATGGGTAATCAGGTGACGAATGGTAATTGGTGTTGAAGCCGGCCGGCCTGTGAATGATGAATCT
>QMPQ01000242.1 GCA_003648635.1 Bacteroidota bacterium
CACATCGTCCATCTCATCCACAATCTCCAGTCCGATGAGGGTTTCAAACAGGTCCTCCATGGTAACCAGTCCGCTTACCATTCCGTATTCATCCACCACAATGGCGATATGGGCCTTCCGCTCGATCAGCTTGGAAAAGAGTCGGATTATAGGTGTATCCTCATTGACAGCTGTTATGGGCCGGACAATGCTAAGCAGGGGCTCCTCCCCTTTTTTCTCGATAATCATTTCCATCACTTCATCCTTCAGCACAAAACCAGAGAACTGGTTCAAGTCACCATGGTAGATAGGGATCCTGGAGAAAGGTATATCCTGGTTCTTTTCGTAAAAAGATTCAATGCTGGTATTCTCTTCCTCAGCTTTGATCACAATCTGCGGTGTCATAATGCTCTTCACCATGATGCTCTGAAATTTCATCAGGTTCTGCAGGATTCGTGACTCCTCATCCTCAATCACCCCATCTTCTATGACCGAATCGGTAATGGCTCGAAATTCAGGCTCACTGATGGAGGACTTGCCACTCCTCCCCTTCCTAAGCAGACGGGTAATGGAATTGGTCAGGATGATGAAGGGATAAAGCGGAGAGTAAATCATGATACGCAGGGAATGCACCATAAAACGGCTCAGCTCCTTCCAGTATAGCGCTCCCAGGGTTTTGGGTATGATTTCCGAACCAATAAGAATAATCAGTGTCAGGATTATGGACGCAACGGCCAGGTATTCGTTCCCCCAAAGTTTCTGCACCTGTGATCCAACGCCAGCGGCTCCAATGGTATGGGCAAAGGTGTTCAGGGTAAGAATGGCTGAGAGGGGGAGATCGATATTTTTCTTGTAGTAATCAAGCTTTTTGGCATACTTCCTCCCCTCCTTCAGTTTCATATTTATAAAAACACTGGAGGTGCTCAGTAGCGCTGCCTCCAGGATGGAACAGAGAAAGGAAAAGACAAGGGCAATGCCCAGGTAGATTAAAAGTAGAGCCATAGAAACAAAGATAACTTTCCTTTGGAAATTAATTGCACACCTTACTCCTCTGATTTCCCAGTCATCGGAACAAAGCGAACCGGGTAGTGCTCCTTCCTCGAAATACGACCCTTTTTGTCTTTGGTAACCTCTACCATGTACTGGGTTCCAAACTGCTTTCCCACCGGGATCACCATGCGACCTCCCGGTGTCAGCTGGTCCAGAAGTGCTTGTGGAATACTTTCCGGGGCACAGGTTACAATGATTCTGTCGAAAGGGGCAGCCTCCGGCCAGCCCTCATAACCATCCCCAATCCTGACCTGTACTTGATCATAGCCAAGCTCCTCCAGTAATTTCGCTGCCTTTTTTCCCAGGGGAGCTACGATTTCGATGGAATACACATGCTTACACAACTCACCCAACACAGCTGCCTGATATCCGGAGCCTGTTCCTATTTCAAGAACCCGGTGTTCGGGCTTGAGCTCAAGCAGTTCTGACATATGGGCCACAATGAAAGGTTGTGAAATAGTCTGATTATGCCCTATTAACAGGGGGCTGTTCCTGTAGGCCAGATCCTGATACTCTTTTGGGACAAACAGGTGCCTGGGAACGAGTCGCATGGCCAGCAATACCTTAGGATCTTCTACAGCTTGGTGAGGATAATTTTCAATGCCATCCTTTACCATCAGATCACGCTCAGCAATGCGTTCTGAAAATCCCGGATGATTCCGGTTTTGTGCCAGGATTTCTTGAGAAAGAGAGGAAGTTAGCCCCACAAACAGGAGCACAATCAGATAGGGAGATGGGCGCATAATGCAGTAATCTAAGTTTCTTTTAAATGCTCAACGGAGGTGGTAATCAGAGATTCGAGCACCCCCATATCAATGTCCTCCAGTTTTTTGATATAGAGACAGCCTTTTCCATGCTTGAATTTACCAAGCTTTTCGAGATGATCGGGATAATACTCCAGGTAGCCCATGATATAGAGGGTGAGATTTTGTTTTCGTGGAGAGAAACCGGTCAGGAACCAATCCCCTTCCCTGCCACTGGCATATTTGTAACGATAATCACCAAAGCCTACAATGGAATCACCCCACATCTTTGGTTTTGAACCGCTTAGCTTTTCCATCAAGCCCGCAACTGCAATGCAATCATCTCTTCTTTTGGGATCTTCGATTTGTTCCAGAAATTCCGGAACGCTTTTTGCAGTGGGTTGTGTCTTATTTTCTGCCATTTGAATGTTGCTTCTTGTTTAGAAAACGGAAGAACAGCCAGAATGTTCAGGCAGTTTATGGCAGAGCTGTAGGATATTATTAATTTTGCACCATAATTTGAGAAGAATGAAAAGAGAGATGAAGAATATTGCACTGCTTTTTATAACTGTGATTGGGCTTGCCACGATTGTGGGATGCGAAAAAGAGATAAACAATGGAAGTGACCTGCCCAAGGAGACCCTGATTCTGAACAACTGGATCTGGGAAGGGATGAATGAGGTTTACCTGTGGGAAGCCCAAATACCAGACGTTGACTGGAGGGCCGAGCCGGACCCGGAAGCTTTCTTTTACAAGCTTCTGTTTGAGGAGGATCGTAACTCCTGGATCGTGGATGATTATGAAGAACTAGCTGCCATGTTTGATGGCGTGGAGACAGCAACCGGCATGTCAGCAGATCCGGTTTTGTACACCGAAAACCAGGTCGTTTATTTCGTGGAGTTTGTAACACCCGACTCTCCTGCAGCCGATTCCGGTATTGCCCGTGGCGATATCATTTATACCATCGATGGGGCAATCTTAACTACAGAAAACTACAAAAATATGTATTACCAGACCACAGCAAACTTTGGTTTTGCTGACTGGGATGGAAACGACATGGTTCCAAATGGTACGGAGATCTCACTTACTGCCATAGAATTGAATCAAAACCCTGTAGTTTATGATGAGGTGATTGATTACCAGGGACAAAAGATTGGCTACCTGGTCTATACACAGTTTACCACCGGTCAGCAGGGTGAATGGCTGGATGAACTGAATGAGGTGCTTGGAGAATTCAAATCGGCCGGTGTAAGCGATGTGGTGCTTGACCTCCGATACAACCCGGGTGGAAGCCTGGATCTCTCTGCTTACATAGCAGCAAGCGTAGCACCGGCGGCAGTCATGGAAGATAGTGCCGTATTTGTAAACCTGGTCTGGAACGACTTGTACAACAATTACTGGGCAGGGGCTGACCTGGATAACGATGGGATGGCAGACGGTCTTGAGTCCTATCAGCTTCGTATACGGCTGCCACCTAGTGATCTGAATCTGAATCTTCTCACAGTCTATTTCCTGACAACAGAGGGCACTGCTTCGGCCAGCGAGTCTTTGATGTCTGGCCTATACCCCTATATGGATGTGGTACAAATTGGTACCACTACCTATGGAAAGTGCTATGCTTCCATAACCATCGATGACTGGGAAGAACCCAAGAGGCATAACTGGGCCATGCAACCCATTGTGATTAAATATTCCAATGCTGATGGATTTACTGACTTTGTGGCTGGTATTGCTCCTGATTACGAGGTAGCAGATAACCTACTCTATGCCAAACCCTTCGGAAGTCTTGAAGATCCGCTGTTGGCCAAAGCACTTGAGGAAATTACCGGGGTATCACCCCTGGTGAAAAAATCTACAGGACCTGAATCCCATTTCAAATCCATGCCGCGCCCCAGGAAGCCTCTGGAGGAGAGGCGAGTTGAATTGCCGGAGATACTTTAGGACTTAATACTGACTCTTCTTTTAACAATGGCCCGGTTAATCCGCCTGGCCAGACCGGGGCCTTCGTATATAAAGCCTGTGTAGATCTGAATCAGGGTGGCCCCTGCATCCAGCATATTCAGTGCATCCTCAACGCACATGATTCCTCCCACGGCAATGATGGGGAGTTTACCTTCACTCTTTTGATGGACGTACCTGACCACCTCAAGGCTCCTCGCGGTAATAGGTGCTCCACTCATTCCCCCATTCCCGATGGCACTGATCTCTTCGGCAGGGGTATGAAGACCTTCCCTGCTAACAGTAGTGTTGGTGGCCACAATTCCGTCCAGCTTTAAGCGCTCCACGATTTCAAGCGTTTCATCCAGCTGCTGCTCGTTCAGATCTGGTGATATTTTCAGGAGTACAGGTTTCTTAAGCTCTCTTTTCTCGCGCAGTTCCATAATCCGTCCCAGGATCTGCTCCAGAGAGTCCTGATCCTGTAATTTGCGCAGGTCCG
This sequence comes from Bacteroidota bacterium, assembly GCA_003648635.1. Taxonomy (GTDB): domain Bacteria; phylum Bacteroidota; class Bacteroidia; order Bacteroidales. The sequence goes on from QMPQ01000242.1 coordinate 4,210, forward strand.
AAATATTGGGACAGCTAACATTGACTACAAAATAGTCCACTCCTTCGTAAATGGCAGAGAAAACAGCCTCATAATCGTCCACAGCCCGTTCATTGGGGGTCAGGGTGTTCTTACCCATGTTTCCGCCCAGAATAAGCCCTTTGGGCCTTTTACGGGCCAGTCTGCCTGCTGCAGCCTCTGCTCCCTGGTTGTTAAATCCCATCCGGTTGATCAGTCCCCGGTCCTTTTTAATACGAAAACTACGCGGTTTCTCATTGCCTGCCTGCCCCAGAGGTGTAATGGTACCAACCTCAATGAATGAGAAACCAAAAGCTTGAAATTCCCTGTAAACACTGGCATTCTTATCAAATCCTGCGGCCAGTCCAACTGGATTGCTAAAGCGTAGCCCCAGAAACTCAGTCTCAAGGGACTTATCCTTTACGTGATAACAATACTTAACCAGGGGGAGAATTCCCGGAATTTTAAACGCAATACGAAGGAAAGTGATTAAAAGGTGGTGAATGGTCTCGGGGGACAGAAGGAAGAGAAGGGGTCTGATCAGGTACCTGTACATTCGATTTTTGCCTGCAAAGATAAACAGATTTCTAATGCGAGGGTAATAATGCTTTGAAGGTATCATCCTCGTAAATCACCATCACCTGTACAATCCGCATTGTCCCGCCTGTGGCTATTTCCTTCAGTGTCTCCTCTTGCAAGCTGGTTTCAGTAAGCTGAACAGGAGTAGGGCTCTCCAGAACTTTCTCAGGCTCCGGTTCATTTGTAATCGGTGTTTCTACTGCCTCTGAATCCGCGTGACCCTCCTCAGAGGTGGAAATATGCTCTTGAGAGGGCTCTTCAGGTGTTGCCGGGGAATCGAAAAGGTTTCCAGATACGTTTCTCCCCATCTGCTCATACATGGTGCCTTCGCCTAGCATAAGCCAGGTGGCATTCAGACCAGGAAAGGCCTTTAAAGTCTTCTGTAGGAAGTCAAAGCTGGGTTTGTTACGTCCTGATATGACATGCGAGATACTGCTTCGCTGTACCCCGATTATATCTGCAAATTTCGATGGAGACAACTGCTCCAGATCCAGAAGTTGAATAAGGCGCTCTTTCATAGCAAAATCTTTGATTACAAATGTAACAACAATATTGTTTCCAAATGTAACATATGTGTATTCACATTTGTAACATAGTTCAGAAAATAGCAAGTTTGACTTATATTCCTACGGATAGATCTG
>QMPQ01000243.1 GCA_003648635.1 Bacteroidota bacterium
CTCCTTGCTGACAGGCAACTCGACAGCACTCTTTAACGGCACACTGATTGAAGGAATCATCGGGAACAACGCCTATTATATTGTAATTGCCTTCCTCCTGCTGATATTCTTTAAGGTGATTGCCATGGCACTGACCACCGGCAGTGGTGGTGTGGGCGGCATCTTTGCCCCTGCCCTTTTTGTGGGGGGCATGAGTGGCGCCACCCTGGCAAAAGCGGTTAATATATTTACCCCCACCAACATCTCCGAAAACAACTTCGCACTGGTAGGAATGGCAGGGGTTATGGCAGCCGTAATGCATGCTCCCCTGACTGCCATCTTCCTGATTGCCGAGATCACCGGGGGCTACACCCTCTTCATCCCCCTGATTGTAACCGCCACCATCTCCTATGTGACCATCCTGGCCTTTGAAAAACAATCGGTCTACACCATGCGCCTGGCCCAGCGGGGTGAACTAATGACCCACCACAAGGACAAAGCCGTTCTCTCCATCCTCACCGTGGAGAAAGTCCTGGAAAATGATTTTAAAAAGGTGAAAGCCGATGAGAATCTGGGTGGACTGGTAAAGACCATCTCCAAATCAAAACGAAACATATTCCCGGTGCTCAACGACGAAAAAGAACTGGTAGGCGTGATCAGTCTGGACGACATCCGCGATATCATCTTCAATACCGAGCTCTACGATAAAGTAGAAGTCTCCGAGATCATGCGGACCCCTTCAGCCATCATCGACAAGCATGAGAAGATGGAAAAAGTGCTGGAGATCTTCGAAGAGACCGGTGCCTGGAACCTCCCCGTCATCGACGATGGTAAATACAAAGGTTTTATCTCCCGCTCCAAAATCTTCTCCTCCTATCGCAAGCTGCTGAAGGAGTTTTCGGATGATTAAAAATGCAGAGATGCCTCGGTGGGTTCCTGGAAAGCGTTGCAGCTTTCCAGATAGTCCTGCATAAGGTTCAGATCTTCTCCCCGAACGGTGAGACTAAAATCATATATCCTTTGCAGCATTCTTAAATATGGGGCCACAAGGGCTCGACGGGTCAAGGTACGCAACGCTCCCAGGTAGTCATCCCTGTAAACGGTAGGAATCAATATTTTCGCCTGTCCGCCTGCCACCAGCTCTGCATTCATCATAATGCGTGCCACCCGTCCGTTTCCGTCAATGAAAGGATGAACTTCACTGACAAGAAACAACATGAAGGCAGCCCTTTTAAAAGGATGATTCAGGGCCTGGTAAATCTCATAAGCCCTGATCAACGTACCTTCCACCAGGTTCCAGTCTACAAATAAGGTATTTCCCGCCCGGTTGTTCCGCTTCTTAAACGAACCCGGTTCCTTTTCATGCCGGGCTCTTAAAAGGATGCTGTGACGATCTTTCAGAACCGAAAGAAGCTCCTCACCGGAGCCGGGTAATTCCGACATGAGCCCAGGATTCGATGCCAGTTGATAGGTTCCAAGGATGTCGTGTGAATCCTCATTTCGGGCAGGTAGAGGTGTGTTTGATTCGATAATCTGCCTGGCCACGTCCAGCTCAAATTCGGTTCCCTCAATATAATTAGAAAAGTAACTCTCAAAAAAAGCAAAATTTCTAAATGCTTCGTGGCTGCGATTGGGATCTTTCTGAAGAGGAAAGTGCATGGCCTCGAGTTCCCTGAAAAGATCCTGGAAAAGCAACACACGATCAGGATCATATGGCACACCTCTGGCCCTGGCCTCCCCACGGGGAATGCTGAGAACACCGGAATCCCGGGTAGCTAACAAGGCCCCGATAAGTGCATCCATGCGTTCAAACTCCTCTTCCATCCCAAGGGGTTTTGCCAGTGCTCTGGCCCGGTCTCTGAGCTTGTTGAGTGCTTCTTCTCCCTTGATCCGGATGATAGTTTCCAGCTTCTCTTCAATAAGCAGGAGGGGCAGGATTTTTCTCTTGGCTCCAGCTCCCTTTGCAGCTTGAAAATTTTCCAGGAAAGCCCGTGCTTCCTGCGACACCCTTAACTGTCCACTGAAAAACCTATCCCCTTCAACCGGTCCGGGACCCTCCAGGAATCGAAGTGTAATTCCTGGCAAAACCACTTTCCTGGTATACGAATGAGTCAGAAATAAATGCCCGGCCCCGGTAGGTTCGAATTCAAAAGCTGATCGGTGGCTTAACATAGCTCCTGGGTAAAGCAGGGAGAGTACTTCAAATAAATTGCGACGAATAATTTCTGCCGGAGGATCATCAAAATTCGGACTATAGAGTCTCGGAGCAATCTTCCTGATAAGGCCTTTATTGACCCATGTTGAAATCTGCCTGTTTAGCTTTTTCTCGGAACTCCCGGCAAGTACCTCATTAAAGCGTATGTGGGGATTTTTTTCCATTTAAGCATAGCTCTTGATGCAAAAATGGGGATTTTTTTCCAGTAAAGGGTCTTTTATGGGGATTTTTTTCCATTTTTACATCACAAAACAAGAGCAATTGAAACCGCGATATCAATACTTTGAATACGAAATCACGGACGATCCGGATTTCATCTTCGACCTGCTTGAGGTACCCCGGCTTCCAAATTAAAATGGGCCAGGTATTCCAGGAGGAAAAGGGGATATTTTCTTGCTATTTGCATTACTAATGAAAACAACGAGGAAGCGGAGTAAAACTTTGATCCGGCCCGCTTCATCCTGGAATCATCATATTGATTTTTTATTTATCTTTACTTTCAATTATCAGGATATTTAAAAGTCTTACTTTAGATTATCATGTATATTCGAAAGCAAACCTTCCATGAAATAGGCAAAGAGAGCACCTTTCTATGGGGAGCCCGGCAAACCGGGAAAAGCACCCTGCTTCAAACACTCTTTCCGGAATCTACCTATTTCGATCTGCTGCTTTTCGATGTTTATGAAAGATTACAAAAGAATCCATCCCTGCTGCGGGAAACCATCCTGGCCTCAGAACAAAAATCACCTGTAATTATAGATGAGATTCAGCGGATACCTGCATTGCTCAACGAGATTCACTGGCTTATAGCAAATAAAAACATTCAATTCATTCTGAGCGGATCAAGTCCGCGAAAAATCGTACACTCAGGAGCCAATCTTCTGGGAGGACGAGCGCTGCGAAACGAATTGTATCCACTGGTCTACAAAGAAATACCGGATTTTGATCTTATTCGTGCCCTCAATCATGGTCTGCTGCCAAAGCTCTATTTATCGGAGAATCCGAAACCACTTATTTCAGCATACATCGGCAGTTATCTCCAGGATGAAATAGTGGCTGAAGCTAAAACCAGGAATATCCAGACCTTCTCAAAGTTCCTCGAGGCTGCAGCGTTTTCAAATGGAGAGATTGTCAATTATAGCAATATTGCCACCGATTGCGGTGTAAGCGCACCCACCATCAGGGAGTATTTTCATATCCTGGAAGAAACCTTAATCGGTCGTTTTCTTCCCTCCTACAGGAAGAAACCCAAGCGCAGGGTTATTCAGGCACCCAAGTTTTATCTTTTTGATACAGCCATTGCCAACCACCTGTTAAAACGCGGGACCATTGAAATGGGCAGCGAACTATTCGGCCGAACATTTGAACATTTCATCTATCATGAACTCTTTGCGCATAGCAGGTATTCAGGACTTCAATACGAAATAAGTTACTGGAGAACAGCCTCACAGATGGAGATAGATTTTGTGCTGGGCGAAAACGAAGTTGGAATAGAGATCAAAGGCAGCAAACAAATCACTCCCCGTCATCTGAAAGGATTAAAAAGCTTTGCTGAAGAATACCAGGTAAAAAAGCTGATATTGGTCAGCACCGATCCCTATACCAGACAGATGGGGAAGATAACAGCCATGCCCTGGAATATTTTCCTTAACAAGCTGTGGGAGGGTGAAATAATCACCTAAAACCTATCAAGCTCAGGACATACCGGAAATCATGGACAAGATCGCCTCATCCATCTCCGGCATCCGGTCCACCCACTCCACACTGCACCCGGCCTCGTCAAGGATCTCCAGAAGCATATCAAAGAGCAGATCCGTACGGATCTCGATCTTTGAAGGCCTGTGTCCGGATTTTACCAGCTCATCCAGGACACGCTGCGAAACCGATTCGTACATGGACCGAAGGTCAGGTTGCGGAGCCAGGATGGAGGTGCTTCTTATAAGACCATTCCCTTTTTCGACCAGCATCAGAACAAAAGGGAAGTAGCCCCTGCTGCCCTTCTCCTTTACCGGAGTGGGCAGCATAAACAAATCGAGCTGCAGCGTCTGACTGGCTTCCGGGAGGCCGGAAAGTGCGGAGTGTGTTCCGGCCGTAACATTCACCGAATAGGATACCTCGCCCCACCCGGGATCGGGTAACAGGTAATGGTTCTTCCACCCGAACTTCGGCCCTTTCCCCTTGGGAACACGGATCAGCAGCGTTCCATCGGGGTCCTCCTCCCGGATCAAATAATCCTTATCCTCCACTGCCCTTTCCAATACCAAAATGGTCTGCTGCATCACCAGGAACAGCTCAATAAGGATTTCCCTTCCGGGATATACAGGCAGGTAACCCGGAACAATCTCCTCGATCCGAGGCCAATTACCCTTCCCCCGGAAGCTATTCCCGGATTTTTTAATCGCTGCAAGGTCCTGCCTCTCCAGCTCCTCCCGATCAATAAAGGAGAGCATCAGGTGCGGAATGCATATGGGATTCCCAATCATCGTTGAGGCACGGAGCATGCCTTTTTCAGAGAGTTCCGGGTGGGATAGTTGATCGACATTTGCACTAAACTCCAGATAATCGGTCAGACCCTCATTCCCCTTATAGAAAGAGAGCGCCCTGAACTCCCCCTCACTTCCCATCACACTCACATAATAGACCAGATCCGTCCCGGGCACCTGCACCCCGAACAGATCGTCTTCGTACAGATCATCCCAGGGGGCCAGCCTGCGGATCTGATCGGCCAAAATGTAGAGGTGAAGACCAAACAGAAGCTCATCATCCTTGCTCAGCAAACGGATCCCCTCTGCGGGCTGTACAGGTAGTTGGTTTGAAGCCGGCTGTTGTTTTTTGGAAGTCGGCAGTTTCTTTTGTGAAGTCGGGGATTTTCCGGGTGACTTTCCGGGAGACTTACCGGGGGGCTTCTTTCCCGGAACCGGCAAGTCTGCCAGGCTGCCCATCACCGATTCCACCACAGAGTGGGCAGTCTCCGGATCCACGCCTGACATGCGGGCCGCCTTTTCAATATCGGGTTCCACCCCCGCATTAATATCGGGCAACACCAGAGCGATAAAGGCATTGATATCCTCCAGGACCTTATCCTTTACAGGATCGGGTTCCTCCTGAAACAGGTCGTGGTACTCATTGAGCACCACCTTCCTTTTCAAAATCTCATTGGCAGTGGTCACCATGGTCATATTTACCCTGAGATAGGGAAGCGCAGGAAACTCACAGCCATA
>QMPQ01000244.1 GCA_003648635.1 Bacteroidota bacterium
GAAGTCGCATACTTTTTTAGTAAGCAGATGAGGTTTATTGGAGAGGACCGCAATCTTTACCCCTCTATTTACCAGCTCATCCAGCATTTCAGGGACTCCATCATAAATTCGGCTCTTATTATGTAGATTCTCCGCATATACATCCTTAAATTCATTTACATAGGCCAGCAATTGCTCCCTTGTGACTGGCTCTCCATGCGCAAGTTCAATAAATTTCACGGCACCATTTCCAATCCACTTCAGATAATAGTCCAGCCCATGTTCCGGCAAACCATGCCGTGCAAACATCATATTGGCCGCCCCGGCAATATCCTCTATCGTATGAACCAGGGTTCCATCCAAATCAAAAATTACTCCTTCTATCTTCATTCCATTATTTAGCTTAACATAACCTGTCCACCGGTCACCGGAATAGCCTGTCCGGTTTCATACTCCTGGTCAATCACATATTTAATGGCCTTCACTACATCCTCCACCCTGCATCCACGTCCGGCCGGAACCATCGATTCATAATGACGTTTCACATCCTTTATTGTTTTAGCCCCAGGGACCTTTCCGGCCTTCAGGTATTGCACAAAAAGTCCGTTTTCGGGATCGGACCACAGGGGACCCTCGAAGAAGTTTCCGGGGCAGATGGCATTGACCTTAATCCGGTCCTCTATGAGTTCCAATGCAAAGGATTGGCTCAAACCAATCCCTGCAAACTTGCTGCCGGCATAGGCGAAGTTCTTTTTACTGCCCACCAATCCCGATTTGGAATTTATCTGGATGATATCTCCAAAATTACTGGCAGAATAGCGATTCTGGAGTTTCATGACAGGAACCACTGCTTTAACACAGTTGTAGTAGCCCTTATAATTTACCTGGGTCACGAAATCAAAATCCTTCTCTTCAAGCTCTTCAATGGATCCTGCCTTCAATACCCCGGCATTGCTGATCAGCACATCCAGACCGCTGAATTCCAATATGCATTCAAATACTGCATTTTGCATGGATTCCAGGCTGCTTACATCGGCCTTTACAAACATTGCCCGGTTGGGCGAACGATGCTCATTTAACTCTCCTGCCAGCCTGGCCCCCTCCTTTTCATTGATATCCATTATCACCACATTGGCACCCTCTCTAAAAAGTTGCCTGGCGATTCCCTCTCCAAAGCCCATTGCACCGCCGGTTATGGCAACTACCCTGTTATAAAGAGGTTTTTTAAATTGGGGTGAGGCTACCGGCTCGGGGAGATCTGCTCCACGGCTCTCCTGGCGTACCGTAGCCAATTTCTGTTCCACTTTGGACTTATTGGAGGAGAGCCCCAGCAGTCCAATATCTTCAATAAAAATATATTCCCCAATATCCGCTTTGGACGATTTAATCTGCTGAAGCACTTTTTCGGCTTCTCCTCTGAATACAGAAATGGTACGTCCCAGGCGTATTGTGATCTTTTCAGGATCACTTTCGTGAAGCTGATCCAGCCTTACAAAACTGCCACTCTTCAGGGAGTGTTCTGACATGATCATCCGGATGGCTGGAACCAGTTCCAGTACAGTCTCTTTTCTCTGATCCATGATATTGGTCTTAGGCTCTTGTAGTAAAATAGTGATTCAGTACAGCCTGACCCAGGCGCTCCATCTCATCCCGCTTTCCCTGCTGATATCCGGGTCCCTCTTTTACCGTAAGGTATTGGTGTGCTGCCATAAAAGCTGCCCCATTAAACGAGATTTGCATCAGTTTTTCATCCAACGGCTCCTGATTCTTACAACTTACGGTAAGGGGCAACCTTGCAGGTGAATTATGCTCTGTTCCAAAGCTTACTACAAATCCGTTCTCATAGAAGTACTCTGCATACTCCCTAACAACTTCTATCCTGTTACGCAGGGGTATCAACTCAATGGAATAAAAACCACGGTCTTTCAAACTTTTTAGCAAGAGTTCTCTGTCACTTTCAAATTCAGTGAACGTTCCTCCGGCACCATCCAGTAACATGGGATAGGTAGGGATCCCGCCCGCATCACGAATGATACTGATGAGCTCTTCCAGGCTCAAAAAGGCTTTATCATCTTCCGGGACAAATGCAGGTGCGCCTGACTTAAGTAAGCGGGCCCGTAATTCATCTTCAAGACCGGCCACATCATCCCGTTGTTTTTCAGAAGATTTTCCACCATAGGACTGAGCCAATAGTTTATAGAATTCATCATCACTTTGGGACTTCTCATCAATCTTTATTCGAAGCGCTTTAGCCACATGCCTCTCCCTTAAGGAATCCATGGCATGATCCTCTATGATCTCTGCCACTGATAAGGAGATGTCCACCCGCTGAAACTCCAGCCATCTGTTAAGCAAGTCAATCATCTTTGCAACCTGAATGTTACTTTCTTTCAGAACACGGTCCAATTTCTGCTGCTGCTCAAGCGGCAGTATGGAGGGAAATGCGAGCCCCTTGCCAGAGATATAGGTCCGGCCCGGATTACCGGGATCATTTATCCGGATTCCGGATTCCTGATCCTCCCTGCTGATCCCTATCAGTTCAAAATTTAAAAGGGGGAAAATGTGATATAAGCGACACTTCACAATAAACTCCTCATAACCCTCTGTGACATAGAAATCATTGATTCCCAAGATCTTCACATTCTCTGAATCGGCCATGCGAACAGCCTCCTCTATGCTGCTGAATGCACTGAAAGAATAAGGCGTATGTATATGATTATTGACCTTGAGAGGGACACGAGAATGATCCGACTGGTAAGATTCCAGCAAGGTGGCCCGATCGGGGAATTGTTCTAAAAAGTTCATCTATTACTCAGGTTTTACACCCCCAGTCTGCTTCGGCGCATCTGTTCCCCACTTGTGAAATTCTGGGAGCTAACGTGGTTCTTTAAAGGTACAATCTTCTCATGAATGGCATCGATAATCCAGGAATCTTGTGGAAAGAAATAGTCCTCCAACTCATAAGCAGGGGTAATCCAGTTTCTTGAACCCACCACTACCGGAGGCGCATCCAGATCGTCAAAACCAAGCTCTGTAATGTTGTGAGCCACATCCTTCAGATAGGATCCCCTTTCGCTGGCATCGCTGACCAGAATAATACGTCCTGTTTTCTTCAGCGATTCAAGTACCAGATCATAGTTGAAGGGTACCAGGGAGCGGGCATCAATAATCTCTGCCGACATCCCGTATTTTTCCTCCAGTGTATCTGCTGCTTTCATGGCACGATAAAGGGTAGCGCCAATGGTCAGGATGGTCACATCCTCCCCTTTACGTTTGACATCCGGTTCCCCGATGGGGATCTCATAGTACCCTTCAGGAACACCTTCAGTATGAAACTCTTCCCCTATACCATAAAGCCGCTGACTCTCAAAAAAGATCACCGGATCGGTTCCCTGAAGGGCTGCATTCATAAGGCCCTTTGCATCATAGGGAGTAGCCGGGAAGACCACTTTTATACCGGGGATATGAGCCACCAATGAGGACCAGTCCTGAGAATGCTGCGCTCCGTATTTTGATCCTACAGAGACTCTGAGCACTACCGGCATCTTAATAAGATTTCCACTCATGGCCTGCCATTTGGGCAGTTGGTTGAAAACCTCATCGCCTGAGCGTCCCAGGAAATCACAATACATGATCTCCGGAATTACACGTCCGCCACACATGCCGTATCCGATGGCGGTTCCCACAATGGCACCCTCCGAAATGGGTGAGTTAAAAAGGCGGTTGTAAGGCAATGCTTCTGTGAGTCCGCGGTAGACCGCAAATGCTCCGCCCCAATCACGGTTCTCTTCTCCGTATGCCACCAAGGTCGGGTCCTTGTAAAAACGATCGGCAATGGCTTCAAATAGCCCATCCCTGAACTGGTATTGCTTCATGGCCGAATGGGGCTTACCCGCCTTGTCAAATGCATAGCGCTCTTTTCGTGCAATCTGTTTGACTCTTGGATTCTCCTCCATGGGGTGGTTCACCTCAGGAGTACCTTCCTCCATCTGGTCGGCCGACTTGTTTGAGTACATCATTTCCCCGATCAGTCCCGGATTGGAGATCAGATCCATACGTGGCGACACCTGCTCATCTATGGATAATTTAAAAGCACCCATGATCAGTTCATCGCATTCCGCCCTGACCTGATCCAAAACTGCCTGATCGGCCACACCTGCATCCAGCAACTCTTTACTAAAGGAGTGTATGGAATCAACACTTTCCCATGCTTCAACCTCCTCCTTCGAGCGATAGGACGAAGAGTCGGAAGGAGAGTGCCCGCTGAATCGATAGGTAAGCACATCCAGGAATACCGGACCCTTTTTCTCTTCAATAATCTTCATTTTTCGCTCGTAGGCATCAATCACTGCCAGAGGATTATATCCATCGACCCGCTCCGTGTGCATTTTTTCCGCATTGAGTGCGGCCCCTACTCTGGCTGCAATGGCATAACCCATGGTCTCCCCGCAGGTCTGTCCCCCCATTCCATACTGGTTGTTCATGATATTGAAAATGATGGGCAATCCACCCTTCATATCCCCTTCCCACAGCTCGCGAAACTGATCCATTGCGGCAAAGGTCAAGCCTTCCCATACGGGGCCACATCCCAGGGATGCATCCCCAATGTTAGCCACCACGATGCCGGACTTCCGGTTCACCTTTTTATAGAGAGCTGCTCCTACGGCAATATCGCCAGAACCTCCCACAATGGCGTTGTTGGGGTAGATACCAAAGGGGGTAAAGAATGCATGCATGGAACCGCCCAGTCCCTTATTAAAACCGGTCTCCCGCGCAAATATCTCAGCCAGTGTTCCGTAAACCAGGAATTTGAGCGCCAGTGATTTCATATCCCCTTTGTGTCCTTTTTCAACAATACCCAGGATACGGCCATCAAAGAAATTCTTCATGATCCCATAGAGGGTATCATCATCCAGCTTCTGAATGGCGGAAAGCCCTTTAGCAAGGATTTCCCCGTGCGAGCGGTGTGATCCGAAGATATAGTCATGGATATCCAGCTTGTAGGCCATGCCCACAGCCGCAGCTTCCTGTCCGATGGAAAGGTGGGCCGGACCCGGATGGGAATGGGGCACTCCTTTGTACTCATCAGTTGTCTTGATCAGGTTGAGCATAGTTTCAAACTCCCTGATAATCAGCATATCTCTATAAATACGAATCAGGTCATCCTTGGAAAAACGTACAAGCTCCTCCTTAATTGATTTGTCATACTGGTTGACCGGAATGGATCCAAGATCAAGAGTTTTTGACTTTCGTACGTCTGCCGGATTAATGAATTGTGTTTTTGGCATGGGAATGGGTTAATGGTTATTCGTTAGTAGTTAATGATTTTAGAGTAGGTTTGGTGAGAGTTGCTCGATCTGCTTCTTGATTTCGGCCAGGAACAGTGTGGCTGGTCCTCCATCAATCGCCCTGTGATCATAGGTAAGTGACAA
>QMPQ01000245.1 GCA_003648635.1 Bacteroidota bacterium
CGAAACTTTGCCTACCAGGTCCACCTTGATCCCTTTCTATTCATTGTTCCGGCTATACTGGCGCTGGCCATAGCCAGCCTGGCTACTATGATTGCAATTTGGCGCTCGATCAGGCAAAACCCCGCCGACCTGATCAAACAGGAATAGAATGAAGCCCCAGGAGATAGACCCACCTAATATTCAATTGGTGACCTAGCGCAATAGCCTCTTTTATCTTTATTTCACTACCTATTAGAAAGCAAACAGATTCTGAATCAGGTTTATTATTGATAACTATGCAAATATTGAGGAGGAGATAGTAGTAAAGCAAATGAAAAGACAGAAAACCATGAATCTCTCAGGATTCATAATAAATTACACATTGACCTGAATATTCCACAACGAAAAAATGTGGACCCGGGGAAAATAATAAGTAGAATTATTCTTCATTTTGGGAGCACTCTTAACTCCGGGCAGCCTTTCAATATTAACTGCAGAATTTGGAACCAGGCATGGGGATGGTGATGAGGGGTGAGGATATCAGTCAATATTCCTGTTGAAAGTGTCGCTACAATTGACTTAGGTGCATATATTCAGTAATTTAGGAGTGGTTGGAAATAAATTACATTTCCTTGACAATTGGCTGAATAGATTTTTCTAAAATAGTATTACTTATTATTCGGTCAGATTAAACAAGAAAGGATGGGACTGTTTTCAAGCGTGTTAAGCAGGAAAAGAGGAGTTATCTTTTTTGTAGTCGCCTTCATGTTACCACTTTTTTTTGTGGTGGGAGTAAGCATTGATACCTTTTCGAAACGGCAAAAAACAACCCGGAATCTATTAGAATCTAATCTTTGGCTCTCAGGACGATCAGCCCTGGATCAAATGGAGACACAATTCATTGAAATAGAGAATAAATGGTTGAAGGAGGAATATTTCAGTAATATACTATTAATCGACAGCCTTAAGCAAATTGGCACAAGCCCCGACATGTTTCTCATTGATCAGCAGTTTCAGATTGTATATCCTGAAACTGCTAAAGAGAAGCATCGTTATGCATTAACTTACAACAGAAGCTGGAACTCCGATTACAGAAAGTATATGGGCAGGGCAGAGTCAGAAGAACTTGCCAGGCGAAGTTATTCGAAGGCCACTCAGCATTACCAAACGAGTCTTGGTTTGGCTAAAACAACTCAACAAGAAGCCCTGGCAATTGAAGGGGTGGCCCGATCTAACATGGCTGGTCAAAATTACCAGCTGGCTATCCGGTATTATCAATTGCTCAAGAATGAATACAGCCAGATTGGAAATTTGGGCGGACACCCTTATGGCATTTCTGCACCGCTTCAGCTTTACACGATCGGAACTCTCATCGGGGACGAGGTTTTTGGTCCTGATTCTTTGCTCATAACCTACCAGATGATAAAGGATGGGGATTGGTTGATCAGCTCCTCTTCATATTTCTTTTTTAAAGCAGAATTTGAATCTATTTTAAAGATTGACATTGAATCAGGAGAATCCAGATTTGAAAGAATCCTGAAATTCAATCAGTTTCTGGGCAACTTTATAATCCCGGCCATAAAGGAAAGATCCGAATTTTCAGAATTTAACAAAGCCGTTGAAATAAAGAGGGCTTATATGCAGACCGATGATGCCCAATACCTCATTTGCTTCAAAGAGATGCAAATCCCTCGGTCTGAAAAACTCTGTTTTGGAGGAATTTGCTGGAACCTGGACACTGTTATTACCACCATTTTTTTTTCTTTACTAGCGGATATGACTGCAGAAACAGGACTGGACTTTCTGTTGGTTAACAGCAATAATATAAATCTCTCAACTGGTGAAGCTGCACAAATACCTGAAGAATCTCTCACCCTATCATTCAGTAATATTCCATTTCCCTGGACTCTTGTCGCTATCCAGCCCGGATATAAAAAACTCGAATCAGATGTGAGAATCCAACTGATTATCTACGGCTTGCTAGTTGTTATTATCATTATACTCATGCTTTTTGGCGCTTTCGTACTGCTGCGTGATATCAGCCGGGAAACGGATTCGATGCGTCTTCAAACAGAATTTGTACATAATGTTTCACATGAGTTGAAGACCCCCTTAAGCCTGATCCGTCTGTATGGGGAAACATTGCTACTCAAAGAACACCTGCCTGAAGCCGACCGCAAAGAGGGGCTACAGATCATTACCAAAGAGAGTGAACGTCTTTCATATATGATCAATAACATTCTGGATTTCTCCAAAATAGAAATGGGTCGGAAGGAGTTCGACCTGAAACCCGGAAACCTGGCAGAAGTTGTTATAAATACCCTGAATTCACACCGCTACCACTTTGTAAAGAAAGGCTTCATAATTGAAGAAGACATCGACCAGGATATCCCCATGGTTTTATTTGACAAAATTGCCGTGGAAGGAATCCTGATCAATCTGTTTAGCAATGCGATAAAATTCTCAAATAATATTAAGAGAATAATGGTGAGATTAAAAAACAAGCCTGAAGTAATTAGTTTAATGGTGGCTGACAATGGGATCGGAATTCCTGCGAATGAGCTCTCAAATATTTTTAACCGTTTTTATCGGGTGAAAAATTCTGCTGATTTTGAAACCAGCGGTAGTGGTTTAGGACTAACCCTGGTCAAACATGTAATAGATGCACATGGGTGGAAGATCGACGTTGAAAGCACACCTGGACAGGGTAGTATTTTTTCCATATTTATTCCACCTGATGCGAATGAGGAGGGGCTAAAATGAAAGAAAAGATTCTGATTATTGAGGATGAAGAGGACCTGGTTAAAGGTTTAAGATTAAACCTGGTAGACGAAGGCTATGAGGTGGATTATGCCTTGAACGGAAAAGAAGGGTTGGAAAAAGCCCTGAAAGAAAAACCGGACCTGATTCTGCTCGACATCATGTTACCCGGGATGAATGGATTAGAGATCTGTAAAGAGCTACGCCAACATAAGATGGACATCCCAATTTTGATGCTTACTGCGAAAGGAGAAGAGATAGATAAAGTGATTGGCCTTGAGATAGGCGCTGATGATTATATTTCAAAACCATTTAGCATCCGGGAACTTCTGGCCAGAGTTAAAGCACACCTCCGGAGAGAAAATCGGGGTGGTGAGACAGTACCGGAAGTGGTTCGGCTGGAATCCCTGAAAATTGACTTCGGGCATTACAAAGTCATCCGTAAGGACGATGAGATCGACCTTACATCCCTGGAAGCAGATATCTTACGCCATTTGATCGGACAGGATGGAAGGGTGGTATCCCGGGATGACCTGCTGGATAAAATATGGGGCTATGAAAAGTTCCCAACCACCAGGACCATTGACAATCATATTCTGAAACTCCGAAAGAAAATCGAAATTGATCCGAACCATCCCCGCCATATCCTTACAGTATATGGAGGAGGATATCGTTTTGTGTATTAGTTACTATTGGTGACATTCTTTTACTTTTCGCTGACAATCGCGACATGTAGTTTACATAGGTTTGTATAGTGAAATACTTAAACAAATTCCGTAACAATCATGAAAACAAAACTTTTCTTCCTACTGGTTCTCCTCCTGGCAACAATCCAAACTTCCATAGCCTTCCAGGAAAAACAGGATCCTGAAGTACTTTTTGAGAAAGCTATGTATACCATGGAAACCAAAGCTGATTTGAAAGAAGCCATCTCCCTGTTTGAGTTGCTGATTAATACCTATCCCAACGATAAAGAATATGTCGCCAAAGCATTATTCTATGAGGGAAGGTGTTATGAAAAACTGGGGAATATAGAAGCCAGGAAATATTACGAAAAAGTAATTAATGATTATTCTGACCAATCCGAATTGGTACAATTGGCTCAAATAAGTTTAAAACGCGTATTGACATTAGAAAAACCGACTGATGTTCAACTTGCCAGTGTACTGCCTGAGGACCTAACTATCATTAATCTGTACGATAAAGGATCAAGCGTAATAAAAGGCACAATGGTCGAGAATTCTTCTCTTTCTCCCGACGGAACTAAAATAGTGGGTGTTGATTATTCCGACGGTCAGAATATCGCTGTATATGACCGATTGTCCAAACAGATTCAAAAGATCACCCAATATGAATGGTTAACTGAACCTGTAGGATGGACCTATTATCCTTCCTGGTCTCCTGATGGAAAAGAAATTGTCTATATGTTCTCAGACTACAACAATTATGAGCTTCAAGTCTCCACCCTGGAGGGAAAGACCCGCACCCTCCTTAGAAACGAATCCAATGCAGGGCAAATTATTCCAAGACAGTGGTCACAGGACGGATGTAACATTTTAACGTTTAAACAGGATAGCAGTGGATTTTATACAATAGGCCTGGTATCAGCAAAGGAAGGTTCTTTTAAAGTACTGCATAAGACCCAATGGAAATCTGAGCTTATTGAAGGCAATGCTTCTTTATCACCGGATGGAAAATTTGTTGTTTTCTCGGACGGACAAAAAGATAAATTGGATCTATTCATCATTGATACTGAAGGAGGAACAGCGACCATATTGAGTGACCATCCTACCAATGAACTGGACCCACTATGGTCACCTGATGGAAAGCATATTGTGTTTATTAGAGAAACCAAGGGCGGATCATTCCTGTACGCAATAGAGATGACAGAAGGAAAGCCTGCAGGGTCGCCATTCCTGATCAGGGAAGGCATGCAAAATGTTAATTTAGCAAATTGGACGGAGAATGGTATTCATTACAATTTGTGGGTTGATATTCATGATATCCATACCCTTCCCCTGAATCCGGAAACAGGCATTCCTTCTGGAGAACCGAAACCTCTTGATTATACTCCCACCGGATCCAATATCAGTCCGGTTTGGTCGCACGATGGAGAATATCTTGCATTTGTCTCATATGAAGATAAACATGAGGTGGTTATACTACCTGTAGATGGTGGGGAAACACGCCATTACAGCATTCCCAATCCTGAAGAATTTTGGAATCTTTCTGTGAGTGGCCTGCGATGGCTTCCTGATAACAGTGGGGTGAGTCTGACTGCCGAAGGGAGTATGGGAAACTCTTCCGCATACCGCCTTGATTTAACTACTGGTAAATGGCAGAACTGGCACCTCCCAATGAAGGGCTGGACGAGCATGGATTGGGGACCGGATGAAAACTCTTTCGTATATGCGGGATGGACACACATTGATACTGACGTAAATGCAGTGGATCCCGGACTGCATCAGTTCAATGTTATAACAGGAGAAACTCGAAATATCTTCCAGCCTGAACCCGCTGAATGGTATACCTTCAGAGGATTGAAGTTTTCCCGGGATTACAAAAAACTGACTTACATCTTTCAAGATTCAAAACTCATGGTATTGGACCTCGAGTCGGGTGAAAGCAGGA
>QMPQ01000246.1 GCA_003648635.1 Bacteroidota bacterium
GCCGAGCTGGATAAGTACCTGAAGGACCGGACCTGGTAAGGCTCTTCTTAAAAAACAAATTCTGCATTATACCGTTATTAAGCAAGATGACATATAATGCTTAAGCTAAATACAATGAAAAAACTATTTTTTATTTCTATTGTTTCTCTCTTCTCTCTAGGCCTATTTGCACAGGACAGCGGACTGGGGCTGGGGCTTATTTTTGGTGAGCCCACCGGTCTGAGTGCTAAAATGTGGACCAGTGAGAGAACAGCCATTGATGCAGCCGTTGCCTGGTCATTTTCCACTCCAGGATGGTTCCATGTTCATGCCGACTTTTTGATTCACAACTATGATATTATCACTGTAAGCACGGACAAACTTCCTTTGTATTATGGAGTAGGTGCCTATACAGCTTTCTCTTCCGATTTTGGATTGGGTGCACGTGTCCCCCTGGGCCTGGCCTACCAGTTTGAAGGGGCCCCGGTGGATATCTTTGCAGAGCTTGCACCCGGACTGGCCCTGCTTCCTGCTCTGAGTTTCTATATTGGAGGGGGTATCGGTGCACGATACTTTTTCTAATAATGTTGTATATTTATTCCCTCAAACAGTTCAAATAGGATTTCCATGAAAAAATTATCCTTCGTATTTCTATGGGTGGCCCTGCTGGCTCTTGCTTCCTGTTCCAAGAAAGCTCCTGACTTCGTCAACAGCATACCCGATGACGCCATAGCCGTGGTGACGCTGCATCCCATGCATATCCACACCAAAAGCCAGATCAACACTTTTGAATCCATAAAAGAGAAAGTAAAAGATGAGATCTGGGAACAAATCCTTGAAAATCCATTGAGTACCGGACTAATGATGAATGAATATGCCTATGTATTTGTGAAAATGGAGGAAAAGGCTCCCATCATTGGTGTTATCACCGGAATGAAAGACCAGAAGAAATTTGAAACCACCCTCTCAAAGATCAATGAGGGGTTCGATGAGGAAATTGAGACCAATGAGGTTTACAGCTGGATTCAGCCGGACAATCAAGGGATCATTGCCTGGAACAGCAAGCAGATGATTGTGCTGGCCTCTCCCGATTCTGATGAGTTTGAAACAGCCTATTTTACTGAAAGCCTGGATAAAATGTTCAGTCCGGTCAAGGAAGAATCCATTACCAGTCTGGTTGATTTCAAGGATTTCCTTGGGAAGATGAAAGACCTTAATCTCTGGGTCTCGTCCAATGAAATGTTCGCAATCCTTGAAAAATTCATGGATAACGACATACCTGATTTCCCGGTTGCCCTATACCACAATTATGCACAGGTCTTTGTGGATTTTGCAGATGGTGAAATGAACATTAGCGGGGAAACACACTTCAGTGAAGAGGTAAAAAAGAATATCGAAGAATTTCTCGTAATGAAGCCAGCCCTTAATGAAGATATGCTAAAACTGGCTCCGGGAGGAAACCTGCTCGTTGCTGTAGCCGGGTCTATGGACCTTGCAAAAACACAGCAGATGATAGAAAAATTCGCCCCCCCGGAACTTGACACCATGGGTAATAAGGTGGAAATGGCCACCGGAATGGAGATGGCGGATTTACTGGAAGCCATTTCCGGCGATTTCACCATAGCTATAAATGGCGTGGAAGGTGAAGCTATGATCCCGCTGGAAATTTACCTGGGAATCGGAGTAAATGGCAAGGCCTTACAGGAAAAACTGATGGAGACGGTGCAGGGGCTTGCCCCCGTGGAAGAAGAGGGTGATTTCTTCATCATCAATTTTCAGGGCAATGAAATCTACAGTGGCATCGTCAACGATGTTCTGGTGGTCACCAATGCCAAAGGGTATAAGGATGCTGTTAAGAGCGGAACCCATGAGACTCCCCTGACCAGTTCCACCTTTGGAGACTTTACAACTGGATCGCTTGGCATGTTTGTCAACCTCAACATGGATCAATATCCTGCTATGTTAATGGGGCTGCTGAGTCAGAAGCCAGAGGCACAGCGTTGGGTCGAACGTTTGACCGATCCATTTGATTACCTGGGTGTATGTGCCGGTAATTACCAGAATAAGGTATATGTGAAAACCAGTAATCCCTCGGAGAACAGTCTCTATACCATCATGAAAGTGGTTGACGGTCCGAAATAACTCATTGGACCAGAATCTCCGTACATGACCATCCGGTTAGAAAAGATGATTCCCCTGCCGATGCTGGAGCAGGATACCTCCGGTTCGGAAGTTTGGGAGGCCGAATCCTTGTTGTTGGAACAGGGAAAACCTTATGTGGTCGAAGCTCCATCCGGAAGGGGAAAAACAAGTCTGCTTTCTGTAATCTATGGAATCCGTACCGATTATCAGGGAGTGGTCTCTATAGATGACCGTGACCTAAGCTCATTTACATCGAAAGAGTGGTCGCTGATCAGAAAAAGTAAACTCTCCTTCATCTTCCAGGGGCTTGAACTATTTGATGACTTGACAGCTCTCGAGAATATCCAGCTGAAAAACAGAATGACGGCTCATCATTCGGACGAAAGGATCATGGAGATGGCACGTGTGCTGGGGATTGATCCCTTTCTGCAAAGAAAAGCTGGCATTCTCTCATTTGGACAGCAACAGCGAGTGGCCATTATACGGGCACTATGTCAACCCTTCAATTTCTTATTGGCCGATGAATGTTTCAGCCACATGGACCGCGAAAACAGCCTCACAGCTTACCAGCTGATTCGTGAAGAATGTGAGGCGCGGAATGCGGGACTTATCCTAACCTCACTCAATGAAACAGGACTCCCAAACATCGATCATAGCTTAAGGTTATGAGGCTTCTCTATCAGATACTATGGAAAGATCATAGCAGGGTACACCTTCTGGGCGCCTTCCTGGGAACCCTGGCGGGATTTGTTCTCCTGCTTGCCGGAATCCAGTTTTATATGGACATTAAATCAGTCCTTTCTGAAAACCGCGACCTCCTCGATCCTGAATATATTGTGATCAACAAAAAAGTAAACATTGCCAATACACTGGGGCTGACCGGAGGAGGTTTCACGGAGGAAGAGATTGCTGAGATCGAAGCCCAACCCTTTGCCGACCAGGTGGCAGCTTTCAATTCTAACGAATTTCCCGTACAGGCTTACACCGAGGGTGATCAGGTCCCCAATTTCATTACCGATCTTTTCTTTGAGGCAATCCCGGACCAATACATCGATGTGAAGTCTGAAGACTGGAAGTGGGATCCCGAAACGGGCACCATTCCGGTAATCATCCCACAGGACTACCTGAACCTCTACAACTTTGGCTTTGCACCAAGCCAGGGCCTTCCACAGATACCCAAAGGGGTACTCTCCATGATCAATTTTAAATTAAGGCTCCAGGGACAGGGCAGGGGAAACTATGACGATTATAATGGCCGGATTGTTGGATTCAGCAACCGTGTCAGTTCCATTCTGGTACCGGTCGACTTCCTGGAGTGGGCCAATGAGAAATACGGCTACTTTAAAAAGAACGACCCTTCACAGGTTATAATTGTATCAAAGGATCCCACCGACCCCTCCATCATCAGATTTATTGAAGAAAAAGGCTATGATACCATCCGGGAAAAGCTAAAGAGCAGCCGCATGAATATCATACTAAAATTGGTTATCAGCTTCCTGGTATTTGTCGCTGCCATTATTATCGGCCTTGCCTTCCTGGTATTCCTTCTGAGTCTCCAGTTGATGATCAGCCGCTCCTCTGAAAAAATCCGAAGGCTCAATAAACTTGGCTTTCATTACCGGGAGATCAGTCGCCCCTACATACTGCTTCTGATACTGTTGATGGCCGGGATAACAGGTCTGTCCTTGCTGCTAACCTCCGTCCTCGCCGGGCAACTTCATCAAAGGGCAGAGGCCTGGAGCCTAAATATTTCATCTTCATTGCATGGCATCATTTTCGCTACAGCCCTTGGCTTAATCCTCCTGATTTCAGTAGCCAACGTTGCAGCCATCCTTATAAGTACCAAAAAGCTTTGTAAATAGTTTGTATCATTCAAATTAATCACTATTTTTGCATCCCCAAATAAAGATTAAGGTAATATGGCACATCATTTATCAGCGAAGAAAAGGATCAGGCAGACAGAGTCGAAGCGTGTAAAAAACAAGTACTACGCAAGGACTACCAGGAGCGCCGTTAAGAAGCTGCGTGACACCACCGATAAGGAGGCTGCTACCGGGCAGTATTCAGAAGTTGTTTCCATGCTTGACAGGCTTGCCAAGAACAATGTAATACACAAGAACAAGGCAGCCAACCTCAAGTCGAAGCTTGCAAAACACGTGAACAGCCTGTAGCTTATTCACCACTATGATATTTGAAAGGCCGTCCATCCGTGGATGGCCTTTTTTTTTACACTGATGTAAGTGGTTCTGGCATATTAAATAGTAAAACAGAAACATGAACAAGTACAACTCACATGCCCTGACCACCTGGGCGGTGGAAGAGCGTCCAAGAGAAAAGTTGATGGCTAACGGGGTGCAATATCTTTCCGACACTGAACTGCTTGCAATTCTGCTGGGCTCCGGAACAAAAAATATGACAGCCGTGGAGCTGGCCAGGCTGATCATGAAGGGAGCAGGGAACAGTCTTCAACTCCTGGGACGCCAGGGGATCGGAGAGCTAGTCCGCCTCAAAGGGGTGGGTCCCGCGAAAGCAACGTCCATACTGGCTGCCCTAGAGCTTGGCAGGAGAAGAGCCGGGATGAAGCACGTTGAAAAGACTTCAGTCAAATCCAGCGAAACGGTTTACAAGCTTTTTCATCCACTGATGGGAGACCTTGAACACGAAGAATTCTGGTTATTGATGCTCAATCGGGCCAACAGGGTTCTGGGAAAGTATAAGGTAAGCCAGGGAGGACTCTCCGGAACGGTGATCGATACCAGGATTATTCTGAAAAAGGCCCTGGATATTTTGGCCTCATCCATTATCGTCTGTCACAACCACCCATCGGGAAACAAGCAGCCCAGCGATGCCGACCTGAAAATCACAGAAAAATTGAAAAAAGCGGCTGAAATGCTCGAAATTAAACTGCTGGACCATGTAATTATTGCAGATAAGTCCTATTTTAGTTTCGCAGATGAAGGTTTGATTAACTAATCACTTCAAATCCTTGGTACCGATTTTACTTACCATATTGTTCAGCTCCTTTAAGTTCGCTGCTACCTTTCCCCTGGTTATAATCCAGTTTGACTTCAGTTTTTTCGAATGCATACTATGGACCAATGTGGGGGGCATAATCGGAATCTGCTTTTTCGCATTTCTCTCCGAAAGACTCATCGCCTGGTGGAAACGTATATTTCGAAGATCGAACCGGCCTATCCTGGAGGATGAACAACAGGTGAAGAAAAAATTCACTAAGCGAAACCGGCGCA
>QMPQ01000247.1 GCA_003648635.1 Bacteroidota bacterium
AACGGGGGAACCCATGATATGCTGGGTACCGGCGATGAAGTGCCCTGGTTGACCATGCATACGGTCGGTAATAATCCACGGAATCATGGCTTTTATCCGATGCTGGAAGAACAGTTTGCCATCGGAAAACCGGCCGCCAATCTGGAGCCCTACTATGCGGGTTGGCCCAGGAAAGTTGCAGGTGAAAAGCCAGAAGCAGGCGATGACAGAGATAATTATTTTGCCCGGACTCAAGCCTGGGGAAGCGTCTTTTCCGGTGGATTAGCAGGCCACATTTACGGCACCGGAGCTTACGATGGTACCACGGTTGGAGAAAATTCCCTTACTTCTATTAATCGTAGAACTATCTGGGATGCTTTGAATTACCCTGCCGGAGAACAAGTTGGATACCTTCGAAAATTTATTGAATCGGAAGGTGCAAAGTTTCAGGAACTTGAACTGGCTTCAGATAAATTAACTCCCCGAAAATCAAAAAACAGTGAAAAATTTGGATTAGATGGCTGGAGTTTTATGATGCAGACAGCCGATAAGCAATTGTCAATGTTATATTTTGAGAATGCCTGCGAGATCCCTGTGATAAAAGGTTTTATAGCAAATTCCAAATACACTTTAATATGGTTTAATCCGATTACTGGCGAATGGTTGAAAAAGCAAAATTTAAACTCAAATGAAAAGGGCGAAATCAAGCTGGAGAAATTCCCTGACAATCAAATTATTTCCCTGCAGGATTGGAGTTTAAAAATAATTCAATAATCTTTCAATATAAGTTCAAATTACATGAATGAGGGAACCATTATGCAATAAAAGACAAGCATTTCTAATTGCTAATATTTTCATTGGAACAAAAATACTTTTAAGATCTATATTCCTATTTGTTGTTATACTATTACTTTCCGCATGCCAGGACAGGGATATGATAATTATCCGTTACGCCCATGTAGGGGTAAAAAATGAACCACAATCGAGGTTTGCAGATGAGGTAGCAAAAATAGTCAATAATAAAACCGAAGGAAGGCTTGAAATGCGGGTATATCCAAATTCTCAATTGGGCAATATCAGCGAACTGGTTGATGGTGTCAAATATGGTTTTATAGGCATGTCCCATCATGATTTTTCTTCCTTAAGCAAATTCCATAAGGATCTTTCTGTATTTAATGCTCCTTATATTTTTCGGGATGTGGATCACGCATTGCTCGCAACGAATCCTCAGACATCCCCAATTTTATCAGGTATAAATAAGCAGCTGATCGAAAACTCAGGGGTACGGATATTAGGAAGTTTTTACCGGGGAGCAAGGCAACTAACAACAGATTTTCCGGTGTATTCGACAAATGATCTTAAAGGGAAAAAAATACGAGGAGTACCGTTTCCCATATGGATGTCGATGATAAGAGGCATGGGCGCGATACCCACTCCAGTTGAATTCTCTGAATTAACAACAGCGTTAATGACCGGATTGGTGGTTGGACAAGAAAATCCTCTAAGTAATATCTATGCATCGAAAATTTATGAGGTACAAAGCCATATTTGCATGACCAATCACATGCATTCCTGTTTATGTGTTTTTATACATGATAAGTTGTGGCAGAAGATTACCATGAAAGACAGACAAATAATATTGGAAGCCATTTCAGAAGTTACTTTGATGGCCGTACAGTGGATACGGGAATCGGATGAACAGATAAAACAGGAACTGGCCTCAAAAGGATTAGTGTTTATTGATGAAAATAACGGCCTGGATATAAGAAATATAAAATCTTCGGTTCTAAAGCAGATTAATAGTGATTTTCCTGAATGGACAAACTATATTGATGAGATTCAAAAAATACAATAAATGAAGCTTAAACTAAAAAATAGTGACCAGTTTTTAAGTATGCTGATATTGTTCTGCATCCTGGTTATAACCCTTGTTCAGATAATACTAAGGTCGGTTTTTAATATCCCCTTTGTTGGAGTCGAAGAATTGTCGCGTTATTTATTTATTGCCTTTGTGTTCATGGGATTATCCTATTCTTATCGGATGGATGGACATATAAAGCTGGAAGGGATAGGTAAATACTTTCCCGGAAAAGTAAAAAAATCATTGACCTATCCATCGAGATCCTGAGTGTTTTTGTATTTGCAATTATTTCATTATCAGCAATATATACTATGGCAACTAATTATAAAAGCACGACACCGACTATTTCAATTCCTTTCTGGATATTTTTTCTCCCAACCATTTTAGGATTTACGCTTCTTACAGCAGAGCATTTAAAAAAAGTATATAAAATCTTCAAAAAAGATAGCTCCAAATGGGAATAGCATTAATTATCATATTTTTTGTTTTAATGCTGATAGGCTTTCCGGTAGTAATTTCTATCGCTATTCCTTCTATCGTTTATGTATTTGCTTATGGGTTCCCTATAGAACTGCTTTCCCTTCGAGTACATTATGCCTTGGATTCTTATCCCCTATTGGCCATACCTGTATTTATTTATGCAGGAAATCTTATGAACAGTACAGGTATAACAGACAGGATATTTAAATTTGCCGACTTGGCAGTTGGAAGGGTTCCTGGTGGAATGGCTCAAGTGAATATTTTTGCCGGCCTGATGTTTTCAGGAATGTCGGGAGCTGCGCTGGCTGCAGTTGGAGGCTTAGGCCCGGTAACATTAAAATCAATGGAAGCCAAAGGATTTAAAAAGTCTTTTGCCGCTGCTATAACTGTATCATCAGCCACTATTGGTCCAATTTTCCCGCCCAGTATCCCTCTAATTATTTATGGGGCGGTGGCCTCTGTTTCAATTCTAAAATTGTTGCTGGCAGGTATAGTCCCTGCTTTGGTAATTGTTGTACTGCTAATGGTTACTACTGCAATTATCTCAATAAGGAACAATTACCCCAGGGTCGAAAAATGGCCTTCGTTTAAGATGTTGGTCTTAGGTTTTTTTCCTGTTGCTCCTGCTTTGGCTTCTTTGCTTGTATTAATTGGTGGATTATTAAGTGGATTTTTTACCCCAACCGAGGCAGCGGTTGTGATGGTTGCCTATATCATTGTTGTAAATTTACTGGTATATCGCAATCTTACTTTATCTCATCTTATTAAGGCAGCGCATCAAACAATTCGTACTTCTGCCAGTATACTAATAATAATTTCCGCAGCCTCCTTATTCGGATGGATTTTGGCAGTGGAACAAATTCCCCAGGCCTTTGCTAACAATATCCTTTCATTGACAACGAATCCCACTCATTTGTTAATAATCATAAACATCATGTTATTAATTGTGGGAATGTTCCTTGATAGCACAACTGCTACTTTGTTGGTTGTGCCAATAATTGCACCACCGCTTGTTGCAGCGGGGATCGACCCAATTCATTTAGGGGTTGTCACTATCCTAAATTTAATGGTGGGATTAATGACCCCTCCGCTTGGACTTTCATTGTTTCTGGTAAGTAATATTGCTAAAATTCCTGTAAGTGAAGTTTTAAAGGCAATAATTCCTTTTCTAATACCACTATTGGTAACATTAATACTTGTAACATTCTTTCCTTCAATTAGCTTAACAATACCTGATTTATTAAAATAATTTAAAATACAGATTATGAATAAAATGGAAATTTCTTTCACCAAAGGTGAAATGGGAAAAGTTGATAAAGCACCCGATGTACAAACTGTAAGTACTGAATTCAAAAAAATTATTATTGCGCGTTTACGATGTGGCACTGATGTTTTGGAAGGCTTACAAAATGTAGTAAAAGAGAATAACATTAAAAATGCTGTTATTATTACAGGAATTGGCTCTTTAACAGGCTATCATATTCATATGGTAGACAACGTCGACTTTCCTCACGAGGAGGTATATATTAAAGAACAGGGGCCGTTTGATTTGCTAAATATTAACGGATATATCGTAAATGGCAGAGTGCACTCTCATATATCAATTGCCGATGGAAATAAGGCTACTGGTGGACATCTTGAACCTGGAACCACAATTTTCACTTTTGTAGCGCTTACAATAGGTATTGTAGGTGATGATGTGGATATTTCCAGATTAGATGATTTTAGATACAGATAATTTATATCTCAGGGCAGACTCTAAGGTCTGCCGGGTTTTCCTGGAAGCTGCCCGGGAGCTGCCCATTCCATGTCGGCATTCTCAATCACCAGCACCCAGTCATTATCATTGCCTGACTCTTCGGGAGGATCAAATATGTGTTCGCCATGCCCGGGGATTTCAGGGATTGGGCTGGTTTTACCTTCTCTGGGATTAAACCACCAGGCCTTTTTCCTTGACCAGGGCAACATATCCAGATCAAGGTGCATATCATGACCCTGGGAGGTATATACAAAAGCATAACCATCTCCCATGAGGGCTCGTTGTTTTAAACCACCGGGGGAATCTTCGGTCAGGATATTTTGGGCCGGAGCTCTGCCTTTGTGCGGACGGGACATCATCAAATTGGCCAGGTAGCGCATCTGGACCGCACCCGGATCGTTGATTCCAACTTTCCAATCCTCCCATTCATCCTCTTTATTGCCCCCGTGATAGAAGTCCCAGACGTGTACATGGCCATATGTATATCCTGTTGCACCGGCAAATACAGTCCAATATGCAAGCTGGCGAACATCGTGTGCGTTGAAGGTCCCCAACTCACAATCTTTTTTCCAACCCACACAATGATCTTCATAATTTGGCTCGCCATTTAAAGTCGGCTTGACCGGTGTTATAGCCAAATCTTTATCTACCTGAATGTCAGCGCGAATATCTCGTTTGCCATGACTGCTTTGCTGCATATTAAGTTCCAGCCATGTCTCCTGATGAAAATTTTTTGAAGAAGCATCTCCACCTCTGGGATGAAAAGTAACTAAGGCTTCTTTATCCTTATCAAATACTTCTCCAAGTTCATTAAACATATTCTTATGCTCTCCTACTTTTCTGTCACCACCGTTGACCCAGATAATGTTATCATAATCTTTGTAACGGTTCATAATCCACTGGGCGTAGGCAATGGTTGCCTGGTCGCCCCAGAAAGAGCCCCAGGCTGGTAAGAGCGCTATGTACAAATCATGATCCCGGGCTTTTTTGATCAACCAATCCGCATGATCCCAGAAGGCCTTGTTGGGCTGGCTGGCATCACCCTCATGAAATGATGGATGCCCGTATGCATTTTCATCATTCCAGTCCCTGTTCCATCCCATTAGCACAACCGCTTGTATCACTGTAAATCCCTGGGACGCTCTTGTGGAGAAGTAATATTCAGCATCTTCCCTGTTGAGTTCCTGGAAAAGGCTCCACCCGGTATCCCCAAGCCAGAACCAGTCAGTTCCGTCAGCCTTGTGGAT